>JAQBQI010000457.1 GCA_028287085.1 Myxococcaceae bacterium | reverse complement strand
CGGCGCTCGCCACCGACGCGCCCGCCGACGACGTCGCGGCGCTGGTGATCGAGCTGCCCGAGACGCGCGCCCTCTCCGAAGCGGCGGGCGCGTGGGAGGGGCGCATCGCCGCGAGCGTCGGCGCCGTGCCCGTGCTCGTCGGCCGCGAGGGACGCACCGACGAGGGGTGGCTGCAGCGGCGGAGCTCGTTCCGGCTGGGCTCGCTGGAGACCTCGGCGGCGGTGGTGCGCGACCGCGTGGCGCGCGACGTGGCGATGCTCAACACCGGCCCCGCGCGGCCGGGATTCGGCGGCGCGCGGAGCTTCACCCTCGAGGTCACCACCGTGCTGCGGCCCGAGATCGGGCGCGCGATCATCCTGGTGGCGGCGGCGCCGGAGGGGCGCTTCGACGACCCGCGCGCGACGACCGCCATCCGCCTGCAGGACCTCACCAACGCGACGGGCCTCGGCGACGCGCGGGCCACGCTCGACACGCTCTGCCAGCGCATCGTGGCGACGCGCAACGTGACCGCCGACTTCCTCTGGCTGGTCGACACGTCGCGCTCGATGGAGGACGACCAGGAGCGCCTGGGCAACGTCGCGGCGCGCTTCTTCCGCGAGATGAGCGCGGCGGGCATCGACCTGCGCGTCGGCGTGGTGCAGGCCGGCAGCGCCCCGCAGGGCCCCGACCTCGACAACCCGGGCTTCGCCTGGATCAACGGCAGCGACCCCGACGGCGCGCAGCAGCTCGCCTGGCAGGTGACCTACCAGCGCTACGGCAACGACCTGCGCGACACGCGCGCGCCCTACCCCCTGGAGGGCGGCGAGGAGGAGCCCGTCGCCGCCGCCGTCACCACCGCGCAGGCGATGGACCGCCGCGCCGCCGACCCCGACGACCGGCGGCGCTTCCGCGCGGGGGCGCAGCGGGTGGCCTTCCTGGTGACCGACGAGGCCGGCACCAACGACGACCTGCGCTACTTCGCCAACGACCGGCCGCGCTGGGGCGCGCTGCGCGAAGACCGGGTGCGCGCCGTCACGCGCTGGTTCGGCACCAACGGCTGGCTGACCTTCGCGATGGCCAACCTGTTCTCGCGCTCGGCGTGCCCGTCGACGGACAACTTCGTGCCCTGCGTGGTGACGGGCAACGGCGGGGCGTACATCCCGATCAGCAGCGCCAGCGACGCCGAGGTGTCGGCCGCGCTCTCGCGCATCGTCGATGCGGTGGCGGGGGCGTCGAGCGAGTTCCTGGTGACGCTGCCGCCCATCTCGGCGTCGCTGCGGGTGCGGGTCGACGACGCCCTCACGCCGCGCTCGCGCGCCGACGGCTTCGACTACGACGACGCGGCCCGGACGATCCTGTTCCGCGGCACGACGTACCGGCCGCGGCGGGGCCAGGCCGTGCGCGCGGCGTACTTCCGCTGGCGCTGACCTGACGCCCCGCGTCGCGGGCGGCGCCATCACCCCCGCGCGCCGGCCGTGTTAACGGTGGTGCGCGATGAAGCTGACCCGACGAACGTTCATCAAGCTCGCGGGCGCCGCCGGCGTCGCGGGCTGCGCCCCCGGCGATGAGATCGCCTCCACCGACGGCGAGGTGCCCGAGGACTTCGACGCCGGGCCCGACGAGATCTTCGACGCCGCCCCCATCGACCCCGACGCGAAGACCTTCGACGACGTCGACGACGCCGCCCGGGACGACGCTGCTACCGACGGCGCTGTTACCGACGGCGCTGCCGACGCCGGCGCTCCCCTCGACGCCGCCGCCGACGTCCCCGTCGACGCGCCCCGCGACGCGGGCGTCGATGTGCCGCGCGATGTTCCGCGCGACGTCGGCACCGACAGCGGCGCGCGCGTCGACGCCGGCCGCGACGCCGGGCCGACGATCAACCCCGACTTCCGCGGTCTACCCGATCGCCCGGGGCAGTTTCCCATCGGCGTGATGGCCGGCGACGCCACCGCCGACTCGATCATCTTCTGGACCCGCTACGACGGCGACGCCGCCCTCACCCTGCGCGTGCTCGAGATGGACGGCAGCCGCATCGTCGCGATGCGCTTCAACGGCCGCGTGACCCCGTCGGGCGCCGGCTACGTGCGCGCCATCGTCACCGGGCTGCGGCCCAACAAGCAGCACCTCTACGCCTTCCTGCTGGGCGGCGCGACCTCGCCGAACGCGCGCAGCCTCGTCGGGCGCGTGCAGACCGCCATCGCCGCCGACTCGATGGCCACCGTCACCTTCGCGGGAACCTCCTGCTCCAACCAGTCGAACCGGCCCTTCCCGGTGCTCCAGCACGCGGGCTCGCGCACCGACCTCGACTTCTTCATCCACGCGGGCGACCACACCTATACCGACCACGGCGACAACGCGACGACGCTCGGCCAGTACCGCGGCAAGTACGCCGAGAACTGGGGCTCGGCGGGGCTCAAGTCGCTGCACCGCTCGACCGGCATGTACCTCACCTGGGACGACCACGAGGTCTTCAACAACTGGAACCCCGAGACCGTCTCCGCGGCCCGCCTCGCCGCCGCGCGGCAGGCCTTCTTCGAGCACCGCGCGACGCGCCGCAGCGCGACCGACGCCAACCGCATCTGGCGCAGCTTCCGGTGGGGGCGCAGCGCGGAGATCTTCATCCTCGACTGCCGCAGCGAGCGCCGCCCGTCGACCCGCTCGCTCAACCCGTCGCGCAACTCCCAGTACCTCTCCCGCACGCAGATGAACTGGCTCAAGGCGGGCCTGCGCGAGTCGCCCTGCGTCTTCAAGTTCATCGTCAGCTCGGTGCCCATCGTCGACCGCGCCGGCGCCGACAGCGACAACTGGAACGGCTACGCCTCGCAGCGCCAGGAGATCCTCTCGCACATCAACAACAACAACCTCCGCGGCGTGGTGTGGCTCTCCGGCGACGTGCACTTCGGCGGCGTCTGCTCGGTCGAGGCCTCCGGCCCCTGGAGCGACATCTGGGAGGTCATCATGGGCCCCGCCGGGGCCAACCGCGACGGGCGCCCCCCCGTGCGCGAGTCGCAGTTTCCGGTGCTGGTGCACAACGTCCACAACTACACGGTGCTGCGCGCCAACCCGACGACCCGCACGCTCGACGTCGAGTTCATCAACGCCGCCGGCCACCGCATCGCCGGCAGCCACTGGTCGCGCCGGCTCTAAAACCCCTCAGGCCAGCATCGCCGCGAGCTTGACCACCGTCGCCCAGTTGCGCGACGTCGCCCCGTCGCGCAGCGCCTTCCCCAGCGCCGCCGCCGCCGGGCTCTCCAGCACCCCCCGCTCGCACCACGTGTACACCGCGCGCTCGCCCACGCGCAGCACGTCGGGCGACCAGTCCTGCTGCGCGGCCACGGCCGCCGCCTTCGCGAGCCCGTCGCCCGCGGCCACGAAGGTCACCAGGTAGCGCGACGGGTCGACCGCGACCGCGCCCACCGGGTCGGCCGCCACCACCGCCGCGAGCTCGTCGGCCGCCACCACCAGCACCCGCGCGCTCACCCCGAGCTTCGCCGCGAGGGCCTCCTCGATGCGCTTCGCCGGGTCGCCCTTCGCCTTCGCCGGAACCCCGAACACCACGTTGCCGCTGTTGAGTAGCGTGCGCGCGTCGACGTAACCCAGCCCCTCGACCAGCGCGCGCAGGTCGGCCATCGCCACCCGCTTCGCCTTGCCCACGTTGATGCCCCGCAGCAGCGCGACCGCCTTCTTCATCCGGTGTTCTCCGCGCCGGGACATCGCACGAGCGGGGCCCGCACGGCGAGTTCTCGGGGCCTCAGTCGGGGCGCGCCGGCAGCGCCGGCGTCACCTCGCGCACCACGTAGCGCGACCACCACCGCGCCGGACCGTCTTCGCTCACCCGCCACTCGACCCACATCCCCTGCTCGTCGACGCGCAGGGGGGTGAGGTCTTGCCCCGGGCGCTCGGCGCGCAGCGCGGCCACGTCGGCGCGCATCGCCGCCAGCGCGGCCTCGCGCGCCTCGGACTCGTCGCTCCAACGGGAGAGCTCGCTGGCGGTGGCCTCGCCGTTGGCGTTGGCGGTGCGCACCGCCCGGTCGACGGCGCTCGGGCGGCTGAAGCCGTCGGGGTCGAGGTCGGTGCCCGTCACCGGTCGGCGCTCGAAGCGCTCGACGACGTAGTAGACCTCGGTCAGGGGCGTGGCTCCGGGCAAGATCGCGCTCATGGTGTGTCCCCCTTCCATGGGGTCGCGTCGCGCCGAGCGGGAGCCCACGACCCACGCGACGCGCGTCACGTTGTAGGGTTCGCCGCACCCGCCGATGGCCGCCCCCGCCGCAACGAAGCCCGCGCTCCCGCAGCACCCGATGACGCGATCGGCGGGCCGGATGTTCGCGCTGGGCGGCGTCTACGTCGCCATCGGCGTGGCCGTGATCGCCCTCTACCCGGGCGCGGTGGCGGCCGGGGCGGTGTCCGCGCTCTTCGGGGCCTTCCTCCTCGCGAGCGCGGTGCGGGTGCGGCGCGTCGGGCCGGCCGTCATCCTCAACAACCTCGCGCACGACCTGCTCATGCAGGGCCGCTACGACGAGGCGATGGCGCTGCTCGACTCGATCCCCCCGGCGCGCCGGGTGGGCCTGGTCGGCATGGCCGTGCTCTCGCAGCGCGCCTACGCCCTCTTCGCGCAGGGCGACGCCGCCGGCGCCGTGGCCGTCTCCGCGCAGGCGCTCGCGCTCAAGCCGCAGCTGCTCGCCGGGGCGCAGGGCCGGCAGTACCAGCTCGTGCTGCGGGCCAACCGCGCGCTGATGCTCGCCGCCGCGGGCGACGCCGACGCGGCCCGCGCCGAGGCCGCCCTCGTCGACGCCGCCCGCGACGCGATGCCGCTGCTGCGGGGCACCGCCGCCCTGGCCCGCGCGGTCAACCACGCCCGCGCCGGGGCGCGCGAGGCCCTCGTCGACGAGCTCGCCGGGTCGCGCGCCGCGCTCGACCTGCTGAGCGGGCGGGAGGCCATGCTGGTGCGCGCCCTGGGCCGCCTCGCCGC
>JAQBQI010000444.1 GCA_028287085.1 Myxococcaceae bacterium | reverse complement strand
TGCGAGGGGTGCCCCGCCCGGCCGCGCTGCCCCGGCGTCGACGCGCGCTACCTCCGCCGCTTCCACGGCGACGAGCTCTCCGCGGCGCGCGCGCCGGCGTCCGAGGCGCCCGCGTGGGGCGCGCGCGAGCAGGCGCTGGCGGCCATGTTCGTCGGGGAGGGCCCCGGCAGGGTCGACGCGTCCGCGCTAGAGTCGCGGCCGACGGGCGCCGCGCGGGTGGCGTTGCCGATCGTGCGCGAGGGCGCGTAGGCACAGCCAATGGCGAACATCGGGTACATCCAGGTCGTCCGGCACTGCAACCACTTCTGCGGGTTCTGCTCCAACCCGACGACCCCGTACGTGCACACCTTCGAGACCATGAAGGTGCTCGTCGACGACCTCGTCGACCGCGACTATTTCGGGGTGATCCTCACCGGGGGCGAGCCCTCGCTGCACCCCGAGCTGCCGCGCATCGCGCGCTACGCGACCGACCGCGGGCTGCACGTGCGCATGATCACCAACGGCTGGCGCATGGCCGACCCGGAGTTCGCCCGCGAGATGGCCGAGGCGGGCCTGAAGATCGTCCACGTCTCGGTGTACTCGGTGCGGCCCGACATCGAAGAGCGCCTGCGCGGCACGCCGGGCACCCTCGAGAAGGCCTTCGCGGCGGTCGACAACGCGAACCGCTACGGCATCGAGGTGAACATCAACTGCGTGATCAACAAGCTCAACGCCGAGCACCTCGACGAGGGCATCCGCCACTGGATCACGCACCACCCGCACATCCGCCACTTCGTCTGGAACAACCTCGACCCCTCGATGGGCCGCGCCGAGGTCAACCAGGAGCAGTACACCCCGCGCCTCGCGGACTTCGAGGTCTCGCTCTACCGGGCGCTCAAGCTGCTGCACCAGAGCGGCCGCACCTTCCGCGTGGAGAAGGTCCCGCTCTGCTACATGGCCGAGTTCGCGTGGGCGAGCACCGAGACCCGCAAGATCGTCAAGGGCGAGGAGCGCATCGTGCACTTCCTCGACGCCAAGCAGACCGTGCGGCAGACCGACTGGGAGCACATCTACGCCGAGGGCTGCTCGGTCTGCTCGCTCCGCACGATCTGCGGGGGGCTCTTCGACCGCGGCAACGCCTACGACCCCGGCGAGCTCTATCCCGTCTTCATCGACCGCGACGCGGTCGTCGAGAAGATCATCCACGACCCGCGCGACCCCAGCTACGAGTTCCGCTCGATGGACGCGTGGCGCGAGGACTTCGAGCGGCGCGTCGCGGAGGCCCGGGCCCAGGGCGGCCGCCGGCCGCTGCCCGTGCACGGCGACCAGCCCTCGGCGTCGATGTCGCCGCCCGGCGCGCCGGCCGTCGGGCAGATCACCGAGCAGGGCCTGCGGCTCTTCGAATCCAAGCGCCAGTCGGAGGGGCGCAAGGCCGCACAACACGGCATCGCCCTCGAGCGCAACGAGGTCGCGCCGCCCCCGGAGACCCGTCAGATCAAGACCGACCCATGAAGAGACATCCCGTGGCTCGCTCCTTGCTGAATTCCACCATCAGCACCGCGATGCACGCCGGAACATCCCCACCCGAAAGTCTCCCCTGTCCGCGAAATCTCGCCGACAGATCGTTCGCCGTACAGGTTCCTGTCCTGTCGGGGTCGCGGTCTCCGCGACCCACGCAGGCCTGGAAAAGTTTGCGTAGCATCACGGTCGCTGCGGGGTTCGCTGCTTCCCATGGGTGGGGGAGCGTGAAAACTTTGCGAGGATTCCTCGATCCTCGGATGGTTCGTCCGTGTAGTTTGAACCGCGAGGTATGAGGCCCCATCCCCAGCGGAGCGTCGAATGTTGAAGTGGAACCGGCGCCAGTTCCTGAGTGGGTTGTTGACCGCAGCCAGTGCGGGTGCGGCGGGCTCTGCCCAGGCCCTACCGCTGCGCGGTCAGTTTGCTACGCCGCAGACCCCGGCGACGTCGTCAGCACCTGCGGTGGCAGTCGCGGATTCTTCCGCGCCCGCGCCGCTCGAGAGGCTCGACGACGGTGTCCCGCACGGACTCCAGGAGTTGCTCCCTGAAGGTCTGCGCTTCGGCCGCTGGCGGGTGGTCTCCGTGCTTCCCGTGAAGCTCGGCGCCGTCCCCGTCGTGCTCGAGTCGCGACACGGCGAGCGCTTCCAGGTCGACGTCTTGCGGCGCGATCGCAGTGCGCGCGCCCGGCGCGGCCTCAGCGAGACACGCGGCTATTCGCTCTTCCTGGTCAACCGCGGCCAGGGCGACACGCCCACGCAGGAAGACCACGGCCTGGCGGTGCTCTGGCTCGCCGCGCTGCTGCGCCCCCGCGAGCACGCGCAGGCCTCGGTCGCCCTGCTCACCCAGCGCGAGCGCACCCAGCGCTTCCCGCGCGGCAAGTTCAACGCCCTCGTGACCGACGTCGCCCCGCGCCGCGGCCCCGACGAGCCCTCGACCCAGGCCGAGATCGACCCCCACGCCGAGCCCGCGCCCGAGGCGCCGGCCGCCCCGGCGCCCCCCTCCCAGACGATCTGATCTACTCCGCGTCGGCGAGCACGGGCTGCATCAGCTCGTAGCCGTGCGCGCGGATGTAGTTGATGTGCATGCCCTCGCAGCGCGACGCGTGCACGCAGGGCTTGCAGCGCAGCGACCGGGCCTTGTAGCGGTCGACGATGTAACGCTGGATGTAGCGGAAGATCTCGAGCTGCCCGTCGGGGAGCATCATCGCGGTGTCGAGGGTCTTCGCCGGCTCGCGCGGCGAGCGCCCGAGCACGCACGCCGGCACGCCCTCGACCGGCACCTCCGCGGCGACCTCGCCGAAGAAGGCGCGCAGGTCGACGTCCTGCGACTGGGCCTGGCTCATGCGCTCGTAGGTGGGCTGGAAGAGCGCCAGCCGCGGCGGGCTCTGCCCCGACGCGAGGAGCCCGCGCAGCCACCGCTCGTTGTCGCGCGTGAGGGCCACGGCCACCTCGAAGGCGCCCGGCAGCGCGAGCAGCGCCTCGGCCTGCGACTGCGTCCACGCGATCGCCCGCGTGATGTGCCACGAGACGTCCGAACGCTCGGACGTCCAGACGTCTAGACCGCTGTAGTCCTTGAGCTCGAGCTCGACCGCGGTGATGGTCGGGTGGCGCGCGATCTCCGCGAGCGCCGCGGGGACGTCGGGTGCCACGACCCACAGCGCCTTCGCGCCGGCCTGCTCGGCCAGCGTCCCCGGGGCCGTCGGCGCGTTGGCGGTCGTCGTCGCGACGGCGCCCTGGCCGACCACCGGCAGCCGCAGCTTCGCGCGCGGCGCCCCGTCGGCGACGGCGACCTCGACCTCGGCCGGGAGGGCCGTGAGCCCCCCTTCGGCGAGCTGCGCTTCGATCGCCCGCGCGCGCTTACTGCTGGCCGGGTCGCCGCCCCAGATGGGGCCCTGCTTCTGCTCCCAGGTGGTGTCGACGCGCAGCCGGGCGAAGTCGCGGGTGATCACCTGGTCGCGCACGCCGTAGAGGGTGTCGCAGACGTTCTGGAGGTAGCAGAGCTTGCAGCGCGAGGGCTCGCGGCAGTCGAGGTCGACGCCCTCGTGCAGCAGCCGGTGGAACTCCTCCTTGCGGCCCTTGGCCTCGTCGTTGAGCTTGTACGGGTCCTGGATGAGCGACTCGTAGCCCTCGAGGTGCTGCACCGGGAAGCGGTTGAGCCAGATGTGCACGTCGGGGCGCTTCGAGAACGCGAAGGCCTCCAGCAGGTACGGGCGCATCTCCTCCAGGTCGTAGAAGAGGATGTCCTTGCCCTCCTTGAAGGCGTTGCCGAAGGGGATCACGTGCAGCAGGTCGTACTCGCGCACGCCCATCGCGATGAACTTCTCCAGGATGGCCTTGAGGTGCTTCACGTTGCCGCGGTTGATCACCACGTCGATGTTCACGATGGGGCGGCCGTCATCGAGCGCGTACTGAAGCCCCTGCACCTCCTGCTCGAAGGCGCCCTTCGCGCCCACCAGCGCGTCGTGGATGCGCGCGTTGGGGCCGTGGATCGAGAAGGTGATCTCGTCGAGGCCCGCGTCGAGGCAGCGCTTCAGGAAGTCCTTGTAGGCGAAGGCCCGCCCGTTGGTGACGGTCTGGATCTTCTTGTACTTCGCCGCCTTCCCGAGGCGGATGAAGTCGACGTAGCGCGGGTGCATCGTGGGCTCGCCGCCCGACAGGATCAGCCGCTGCGCGCCCTTGCGCGCGCCGTCGATGATCTGCTGCTTCACCTCGTTGGCGTCGCGCATCTGGCCGTCGTGCGTGAGCGTGTCCAGGCAGAAGACGCAGTGGTTGTTGCAGTCGAAGGTGAGCCGCACCCAGTTGCGCTTCTCGTGCGCGGCGTCTTCGTGCTCGAGCACCTTCTCGTCGATGCCCGCCGCGGGGCTTTGCTCCGTCAACATGCCGTCCTCAGTTCTGCGACCGTGTGATCGTTGATTGCAACACAGGCGGGGGGCCCCGGCCATGCGCGGCCGGGTCGTCGCTCAGGCGATCGGTTCGAACTCCGCCCCGCCGTGCACCGCCAGGTAATCGTTGCGCAGTCCGTTGCAACGAGTCCGGTGTCGGCAGCGCGCGCACCCCGGGAGGAAGCGCCCTCCCTCCATCGGCGAGTCGGCCAGGTCGAACGCGAAGCCGCCCGGGTTGACCACGCGCATCCCGAAGGCCGGCGCGTCGAAGAGCGCGCCGTGGAGCGACTCGGGCAGCACGCACGCGGGCGTGTGCAGCGACACCAGGAAGTCGTCGCCGAGCGCCGCGTGCGCCGCGCGCGCCGACTCGAGCAGGGGCACCACGTCGCGCATGCGCGGGACCTCGGCGCGCACCTCCGGGTCGTCGCGCGTCGCGTCGGTGGCCGAGAGCAGCCACACGCGGAAGCGCCGTAGTCCCCACTCGACGCCGAGGTCCACCATCGCGGGGAGCTCGGGGGCGTTGCTGGCCGTGACGAGCAGGTCGCCCTCCAGCGCGAGCCCCGCCGCGCGCGCCAGCTCGACCCCGCGGGCCAGCAGGTCGAAGCACCCGGCCGTGCGCGTGATGCGGTCGTGCGTCGCCGCCGCGGCGCCCTTCAGCGAGAAGGCCACCTCGGTGATGCCGGCCTCCGCGCAGCGCTGCGCGTACCCGGCATAGGACAGCATCATTCCGTTGGTCTGTAGCTTCACCCGCCCGTAGCCGAGGCGCCGGCCGAGCGCGGCGATGCGCAGGAGGTCCTTGCGCAGCGTCGGCTCGCCGCCGCCCAGCCAGAGGCAGTCGGCGCCGTCAGCGCGCCCCCGCTGGAGCGCGCCGATGATCTCGGCGTCGGTCATCGCAGGACCGTCGTCCTGGACCGCAAAGCAGCCGATACAGCGATTGTTGCAACGATAGTCGGGGGTGAGTTCGACCCAGCGGAGGCGACGCAGGCCCGGGCCCTGAGGCCGCGCGGTCACCAGCTGCCGTGAGACCCGTGGGATCCGTGGGATCCGTGGGATCCGTGGGATCCGTGGGACCCGTGGGACCCATGCGAGCCGTGGGATCCGTGGGACCCATGCGAGCCGTGGGATCCATGCGACCCGTGGGACCCGTGGGACCCATGCGAGCCGTGCGAGCCGTGCGAGCCGTGCGAGCCGTGCGAGCCGTGCGAACCGTGCGAACCGTGCGAGCCGTGCGAGCCGTGCGAGCCGTGCGAGCCGTGCGAGCCGTGCGAGCCGTGCGAGCCATGCGAGCCGTGCGAGCCGTGCGAGCCGTGCGAGCCGTGCGAGCCGTGCGAGCCGTGGGACCCGTGGGACCCGTGGGATCCGTGGGATCCATGCGAGCCGTGCGAACAGTGCTGAGCACCGCGCTGGTCTTCATCCGGAGGCGCCACGGGGAGCTTCGGGCGGTTGGCCGCCTCTTCGCCCGCGCGGTGGGAGAGGTCACGCTCCTGGTGGGAGAGCGTGTCCGCGGCTTCGCGCTTGAACGACGGCAGCTCGTCGTCACTCCCGCTGTCGTTTGCGTCGTCCCGGTGGTCGTCGGCGCCTGTCATGGTGGCCTCAGCGGTTTGCTAGAAACGGTAGGGAGGTGTCCAGCACAGCCCGGACACACACTTTTCGGAGACTAGAGCAGGTCGGATGAAAACTCTATACCGGGGTCTGTACGAAATGATCGCGCGAGCGGTTGATGGTCCAACGACGGAAGACCGCCATGGTCTCCGGGTCGTTCTCGCGGATCTTCTCGAACAGGTAATCCATGATGCCCTTGTGCACCGCGCTCACGGTGCTCTCGCGCATCCGACCCGAGAGTGACCCCTGGGTCTTGTACGTGTGCACCGCGTCGGCCCCGCAGTAGGGGTTGTACGCGCAGTTCACGCAGTCGGGCCGGCCGTTGAGGTTGGAGCCCAGCACCAGCGCGCGCACCGTCGGGTGCGCCATCATCCGGTCGTAGGTGAGCTCGCCCACGCGCCCGAGCAGGAAGGTGTCGTCGCCGGTCTCGTGCATCATGCGGGCTTCGTCGCCCGCGAACACCAGGCCGTCGTAGTTGTACGCGATGGCGCTGATGCCCGCGCCGCTCGGGCTGCGGATGTCGAGGAAGTTGGGGTCCTCGCCGTTGAGGATCTTCGTCAGGAAGATCGCGGCGTAGCGCTCGAGCACCTGCTCGCCCTTCTTGTTGAGCTCGATGATGTAGTCGGTCGTGTCGCGGTAGAACTGCAGGTACTCCTCGCGGGGGTACTCCACCCGGTGGGCCGTCTTCTCGACGAAGCCGAAGGGGTCGATGGGCCGCAGGAACATCGCCCGGCACCCGAGCGAGACGTACGTGTCGACGATCTCCCGGCCGCGCGAGAGCGCCGGCCGCGTCGTCGTGAGCAGCGCCTCCACGTGGTAGAGCGACGGGTCGAGACCGCGCTCGATGTAGGCCTGGTTGATGCGCTTGATCCAGTGCACCGCGGCCTTGAAGGCGCTCGAGCCGATGAGCTTGCGCTGCTTGTCGTGCAGGTGCTCGGGGCCGTCGATGCTCGTGCAGATCTGCACCTTGTGGTCGAGCAGGAAGGCGAGCTTCTCCTCGTCCATCAGGGCGAGGTTGGACACCATCGTGAACTCGACGCTCTTGCCGACCTCCTGCGCGCGCCGCTGGCCGTACTCGATGGCGTGCTTCAGCACCGTGAAGTTCACCAGCGGCTCGCCGCCCTGGAACTCGATGGTGATGAAGGGCGACGGGCTCCCCAGCGCCAGGTCGATGGACCTCTCCGCCGTCTCGGCGGACATGTCCGTCTCCACGGCGGTCATGTCGGCGCGCGACGCGTGGCAGTACACGCAGGTCTCGTTGCACCGCAGCGTGATCACCAGCATGTGCAGGTTGGGGCCGTTATCGAGGAACTTCATCCTCTTCTTCAGCCGCGCCACCGCCGCCGGGACGTCGAACTCCGCGCGGATGAGGTTGGCCGCCTTCAGCCGCTCCCACAGCGCCGAGCCGCGCTCGACCGTGCCCTCGCCGAAGTCCTTGAACTCGGGCGCGCTCAGCACCACCCAGTCGCCCTGCGCGTTGGTCACCACGAAGGACCCGCTCACCTCGCGCACCCGGAAGAAGGCCGGGAAGGTCGCGCTCGGCTTCTCGATGCCCGCGAGCATGTTCACGACAGGCCCCCCTGGCGCGTGAGGCCCAGCGCGTAGTTGCCCAGCTCGCGCGCCACCTTGAGCTCGCGCTCGGGGCGCTTCGCCGAGATGCGCACCACCCGGTAGTCGCCCTCGTCGGCCAGCTCGAAGGTCGCGAAGCGCTCGAAGACCTTCAGCGCGCCGTCGACCGCCGCCGGGGGGTACAGCTCGCGATGGAAGCGGCGCTCGATCACTTCGCCTCCGGGGCGACGACGGCCGGCGCCGCGGCCTCGCTGGCCGCCTCGACCGGGGTCTTCTTCTTGTACTTCTCCTCCCACGACATCGCGATGCCGAGGGGGTCGTCGAAGGCCTCTTCGGTGAAGTCGAAGCTCGCCAGGTCGTCGAGCGAGGGCTCGGCCGGCGCCGCCGCCCGCGCCGTCGCGCCCGCCAGCGCCTGCGTGGTCACCAGCTCGAGGACCACCCGGTTCTCCTCGACGATCTTCTGCCGCCACGCCTGCGTGAGCAGCTCGTTGGCGAACTCGCCGGCCAGCCGGCGCAGCGCGTCGCCGTCGGCCGCGCCCTTCTTGTCGGCCAGCGTCACCGCGATCGACCCCGCCGCTGGACGGTCGAGCAGCACGAAGCAGCGGTCGATGAAGATGTACGCCGCGCCGTAGACCGCCTCGAGGGGGTAGAGCCCGGCGTCGACCGTCAGCGTCACGCTGCCGTCGGCCAGGTCGCTCGCCGCGACACTCTTCGGAAACCCGTCCAACGTCTGTGTGCTCATCGCTTGGGAAAGCCTCTGTCCACCCCCGTCAAGGGGAGCCGTGAAAACCCTGCAAAGACGGTTCCGAGTCTGCACCGTCAGGCCCTCGACCCGCAAGCCAGCCCTGATTTCCCCGAGACTTTCGCGCCGCCGCCGGGGCCCGACCGCGCCCGCAAAGCGCCGCCGCCCCGCAAGCCCTTGCGCAGAAGGTTCAGCCTTTGCGCCAGCGCACCCACCACTGGTTGCTCGTCGAGGGCGCCACGTCCCACCGCTCGACGAGCGCGAGCCCGGTCGGCGCGATCGTCGCCACGGCCTCCGCGGCGCCGTCGTTGCGGTAGTGCTCGAAGCCCGCGGGCCCCGCCTCGGCCCGCGCCGCCTGCCGCCGCGAGCGCACCAGCCCGAAGGCCACGTTGTCGACCACCAGTAGCGTGCCGCCCGGGCGGAGCATCCGCGCCAGCGACGAGGCCACGCGCGCCGGGTCGGCGAGGTGGTTCCAGCTGCGGAGGAGCAGGGCGTGGTCGAAGCGCTCGGCGGCCGGGTCGAGGGCCTCGGCCGCGCCCACCCGCAGCGTCGCCCAGGGCCAGCGCGCGCGCAGCGCCGTGATGTGCCCGGCGTCGGGGTCGAGGCCCACGTAGGTGATGTCCCCGCGGGCGGCGAGCGCGCCCAGCGTCGCGCCGTAGGGGCCGTGCCCGCAGCCCACGTCGAGCACGTCGCCCCGCAGCGCGGCCACCCTCGCCTCGACCGCCGCGTCGTCGCGCGCGAACACCTCGTCGGGCGACGGGTCGAAGAGCCCCGCGCAGCCGCCGGCCGCGTCGCAGCCGGCGCACACCGCGCTGCGCTCGAGCTTGCGCAGGTCGGCCGCGAAGTCGTCGGGCGCGGGCTTCTCCGAGACGTCGAGGTAGACCTGACCCTCGCGGTGCTGCACCGCCTCGAGCTGCGCGTCGGTGAAGTCGCCGGTGTCCGTCGCGTAGGCCGCCACGCGGTCGTCGCGGCGCAGGAAGATCGCCCGGCCGCGGGGCCAGCGCGCCGGGCCCGCGCGGCGCACCGGGCAGCCCGCCGGGGTCGGCGAGGTCAGCGCGCCCACCACGCCGCGCAGCGTGTAGTGGAAGGAGTTGGATCGCGGGCGCGCGCTCATCAGCGGTGCCCGGAGTGTATGCTCCCGCCCGCGGTGACCATGAAATCCGAATCCGCCCCCGCGCCCGGGTTCAAGGCCCCGCGCGACCTCACCATCCCCGACGAGGGGTCGACCTCCGCCCGCGAGGTGCTCTCCGCCGCCATGCGCCGCGCCCTCGTCGAGCTGCGCCGCCTGCCCGCGCGCGCCCCCGTCGCGGGCGACTCGCGCGCCGAGCACGCCGCCTTCGCCCGCGCCGTCGACGCCCTCTTCGCCGCGCCCGGCCTCGCCGCCAGCCTCGTGCGCCGGCCCACCGTGGGCACCCTCCTGCGCTGCGCCCGCAAGGCCGCGACGCCCGCCCAGGCCCTCACCCTCACCCGCGCCCTGCGCGCCCAGGTCGCCTTCGAGCTCGCCTGCCTCGACGCCCTCCCCACCCCCCTCGAGCTCGGATCTTTACCCGATCAGGTACTCTCGATCCCCGCCAACCTCGCGCTGCGCTTTCCCGAGGGCACGTCGGGCGCGCGCTTCGCGTCGGGCAAGGTCACCCTCGTCACGCCGCGCGGCGAGGAGACCCACGCCCTCGACGCGTGGGCCCGCGACGACGGTGAGCGACCGGGCTTCGTCGCGCGGCCCTACCACGCGGTCACCCCGTCGCTGCGCCTCGCCCTCGAGGACAACAACCCGCTCCAGATGTTCGAGGCGCACCCCGACAAGGGGGGCAACGCCATCGACCTCGGCGGCCACCCCCTCGACGAGTGGCGCGACACCCTGCGCGAGGCCCTCGCCCTCGTCGCCGCGCACCTGCCCGCGCTGCGCGCCGAGATCGACCTGCTGATCCACCTCGTCGTGCCCGTCGGCTACGACGCGCACAAGCACCTCTCGGCCTCCTACCAGGAGGCCCTCGGCACCATCTACCTCACCCTCCACCCCAACCTCATGACCATGACCGAGGCGGTCATCCACGAGTTCTCGCACAACAAGCTCAACGCCCTGCTCGAGCTCGACCCGCTGCTCGAGAACGCCTTCTGGCCGCTCTACGCCTCGCCCGTGCGGCCCGACCCGCGGCCGCTCCACGGCGTGCTGCTCGCCGTGCACGCGTTTCAGCCCGTCGCGCGGCTCTACGAGCGCATGACCGAGGCCGGCCACCCCCGCGCGCGGTCGGCCGACTTCCAGCGCCGCTTCGCCCAGGTCCGGCGCATCAACCACGCCGGCGCCGGCGTCGTGCTCGGGCACGGGCGGCCCACCGCCGTCGGCCGCGAGCTGCTCGCCGAGATGCGCCGCTGGGACGACCACTACGGCGCCCAGGAGAGCCCGGAGAGCCTGCCCGACCACTGAGCCCGCCGTGCTAGCGTGACCCCCGATGCGTGAGGCGACTCCACCGGAAGGACGCGGCGTCCGGAGGGCTGCGCGCGGGGAGCGCGCGGACGTGCTGCTCGTCTACCCGATCTGGGTCTCGGAGGGAGGCCGCGGGCGCCTCCAGCGCATGCTGCCGCCGCTCGGCATCCTCTCCATCGCGTCGTACCTCGAGTCGAAGGGCTACGACGTCCACGTCGTCGACCTCCACGCCGAGCAGCTCAGGCCCGAGCAGTTTCGCGAGGTGCTGCGCGCCCTGCGACCGCGCTTCGTCGGCGTCACCGTGCTCAGCAGCCACTTCGTTCCGGCCCACTACATCGCCGCGATGTGCAAGCAGGAGGTGCCCGACTGCAAGGTCTTCTGCGGCGGCGTGCACGCCGAGAGCTGCCCCGAGGAGATGCTCCGCAACCCGGCCTTCGACGCCGTCGGCCGCGGCGACGGCGAGGAGCTCATGCTCGAGCTCGTGCAGGGGCGCCCCTACGCCGACGTCGCGGGCCTGAGCTACCGCGACGACAAGCGCGTCGTGCACAACCCCCCGCGGCCCGTCGAGATGGACCTCGATCGGTACCCCTTCCCCGCCTACCACCTCATCGACCTCAACCATTACTTCCCCCCCGTCGGGACCTACCGCGACCTCCCCGCGATCAACCTCCTCATGACCCGCGGGTGCCCCGGCGCGTGCACCTTCTGCAACTCCGCCAAGACCACCCTGCGCGGACGCTCCGTCGCCAAGATGATCGAGCTCGTGAAGATGCTCCGCTACGAGCACGGCATCCGGCAGTTCAGCTTCTACGACGACACCTTCACCGCGACGCCGAAGCCCGTGCGCGAGTTCTGCCTGCGCATGATCGACGAGCGCATCGACGCGTCGTTCGTCTGCTACGCCCGCGGCGACATGTTCAGCGAGTCGATGGCCGCGCTGCTCGCCAAGGCCGGCTGCCACCAGGTACTGCTCGGCATCGAGTCGGGCAGCGCCACGCTGATGAAGAAGATCGGCAAGCCGATCGACAAGCAGAAGTACCGCGACGTCGTGCGCATCGCCCACGCCCACGGCATCGAGGTGCGCGCGGGCTTCATCATCGGCCACTACGAGGAGACCCTCGAGACGATGCGCGAGTCGCTGGAGTTCGCCGTCGAGCTCGACGTCGACTTCTTCCAGCCCAGCATCATGACCCCGTACCCGGGCACCCAGCTCTACGCCGAGGCCAAGGCCAAGGGCCTGCTGCTGCACGAGAAGTACGAGCTCTACGGCCAGGGCGAGGTCGTCATGAAGATGAAGCACCTCCAACCCCAGGACGTGCACGACTTCTACAAGCGCTCGTTCGCGGGCTTCTACCTGCGGCCGCGCGCCGTGTGGCAGCAGCTCCAGCGCCTGCGCAGCTGGCACCACGCGCGCGACCTCGCCAAGACCGCCTACGCCGTCTTCGTCGAGGGGCTCTCCGAGGCCCGCGCGGGCGACCTCCGCGGCTGGCTCGACTTCGACGTGGAGGCGGCCTCCGACCCGGCGATCGCCCTGCCCGCGAAGCCGCGCCTGACCTTCGCCGTGCGCCAGCGCGAGGACTTCGTCGACCCCACCTGAGGGGGTTCCGCGGAGGGCGCCGCGCGGCGCGGCGTCGCCGGAAGCACCCGGCGCGGTGATTGACCCGCACCCGCGGCCCGTGGGAGCGTTTCCGTGCGGTGAGGCGGAGACACCACCGAAGCAGCCTTGCCGTAGGGGCGCTCGCGTTGCTGGCGGGGTGCACCGACGACTCGACCTGCGTGCCCGTGCGCCGAGCCGCGCCCGCGTCGGTGTCGCTCGGCCGAGGATTCGTCGACCTCACGGCGGCGCTCGAGGCCTCGGCGCCCTTCGGCGTCTTCGCGGGGGGCGCCAACCGGCAGCCGCAGCCCACCGTCGGGGCCTTCGCCGACCTCGACGGCGACGGCCGCGCGGAGGTCGTGCTCGCGCGGCTCCCCCGCCGCGGCGCTGACGAAGCCGCGCCGGTCGCCCGCTACCGCTACGACGCCGGCGCGGGACGGCTCGTCGCCGACGGGGCGCTCGGCCCGCCGACCGACGCGCTCTTCGTCGGGCTGCTCGACCTCGACGGCGACGGGCGGCCCGACCTGGTCGCGCGCGACCGCGGCGTGGGCGTGGCGTGGGGCGGCGCCGCGGGCTTCGCGCCGGCCGAGCCGCTGGCGGACGTCCCCGGCGAGGGCGAGGGGCTCTCGACGTACCCCGACGACGTCGACGGCGACGGCTGGCTCGACCTGCTCTTCGTCGTGCCCTGCAACTCGGCGCGCTGCCAGACGCTGCTGCCCGTGCTGCGCGTCGGCGCCCGCCGCTTCGAGGCCCGCGGCGACCTCGTCGAGCCCACGCGCCCGTCGTGGCCCTGCGCCGTGCTCTCGGCCGCGCTCGCGCCCGACGAGCCCGTGATCGTCCAGCTCACCGCCAACAACCCCGACGAGCCGCAGCCCGGGATGTTCTTCCGCCCCGCCGCGCGCGACGGCGCGGGCTACCCCCGCTTCGCCGCCTTCGACCCCGTGCGCGCCGACGAGCCCCTCACCGCGTCGACCCCGATGGGCGCGGCCGCGGGCGACGTCGACGGCGACGGCCTCTTCGACCTCGTCGTCTCGCTCGACCCCAGGCTCACCCTCCTCACCGGCCTCGCCGGCTGGCGCATGCCCCAGCGCCCCGACGCCTTCACCCGCGTCTGCTCCGACGGGGGCGCCTCGATGATCCCGTGGGCGATGGCCTTCCTCGACCTCGACCTCGACGGGCGCCTCGACCTCGTCACCACGCACGGCGACGACGCGTCGTCGTTCGCCGACGCCGACCGCCACATCGGCCCGCAGCGCGTCACCGCCCAGTGGAACGCCGGGGCGTTGCGCTTCCTCGACTTCACCGACGCCTCGGGCCTCGGGCGCCGCGGCAACTGGCGCTCGCTGACCGTCGGCGACCTCGACGCCGACGGCGCCCCCGACCTCGTCGTCGGCGGCAACGGCGAGCTGCCGCGCGTGTACCGCAACGCCGTCGACAACGGCCATCACGGCTTCGCGCTGCGCCTGCGCGGCAGCACCAGCAACCACCTCGGCGCGGGCGCGCGCGTCGAGGTCTACCCGACGGAGACCTCGGCCCCGCAGCACTACCTCGCGGGCGGCGTGGGCTCGCCCTACGTGAGCTCGGAGCCCCTGGTCTTCGCCGCCATCGGCGAGCGCACCGCGGCCGCGCGCGTCGAGGTGCGCTGGCCCTCGGGCACGGTGCAGCGCCTCGAGAACGTCGCCGGGGGAACCCTCCACGAGGTCGTCGAGCCGCCGCTGTGGGCGATCGAACCGCCCGGGCGGCACCTGCCCGCCGACGGCCGCTCGGAGGCCCGCGTGCGCGTCACGCCGCGCCGGCCCGACGGCTCGCTCGACCCCGACGCCGTCGTCGACGTGCGCATCACCCACGGTCCCGGCCGCCTCGCGGGCCCGCCGGTGCGCGACGCCGCGGGCTGGACCGCCGTCGTCGTCGCCCCCGGCGCGCCCGGCTCGACGCGCGTCGAGGTGTCCGTCGCCGGTCTGGCGACCCCGCTGCGCCCGCGCATCTGGTGGGACTGAGGTACAGTCCGACGAATTCCGATGGCCCCCCCGGTCGCGACGCTGGTGCTGCATCCGCCCGTGAGCGTCGCGCGGGACTTCATCGACTACCCCTACTTCAGCGACCTCGGCGCGGTGCAGCTCGCCGCCGTGCTGCGCGACGCGGGCCACCCGGTCACCCTGCTCGACGCCTTCGCCATGCCCGGGGCCGCCCTGCGCTGGCGCCCCGACGGCCGCGCCCTGCTCGGCGCCCCGGTCGAGACCGTGCTCGCGGCCGTGCGCACCGCCCTCTCGAAGGGCGCCGCGCCCGCCGCCGTGGTCGTCGCGTACTCGCCCTTCCACCGCCCGCCCGCGCGCGACGACGTGCTCGGCGCCCTGCTCGCGGGGCTGCGCGCGCTGCTGCCCGGCGCGCCCCTGCTGCTCGCCGACGCCTACCAGTCGGGCCAGCACTACGTCGAGGCCGACGGCGACGCCGTGCTCGCGAGCTACCCCGAGGCCGCCGCGTGGGTGAAGTACGAGGCCGAGCTCACCGTGCCGGCGCTGCTCGCCGCGCTCGGCCGCGGTGAGCCCGTCGCCGGCGCGCACCGCGGGGCCTCCGCCCCCTCGCTCGACGCCCTCCCCTTCCCCGCCTGGGACCTCGTCGACCTCGGCGCCCGCGACCGCTTCTGCGCGAGCGTGGTCGACGACCTCGGGCGCGGCGCGTGGGCCTTCCCCATCGACGGGCGCACGCTGCCGATGGTGACCTCGCGCGGGTGCCCGTTCACCTGCGTGCACTGCAGCTCCAACCCCGACCGCGTGGGCGCGGAGCCCAAGACCCAGCGGCGCTACTCGGCCGACCGGCTGCGGGCGTACCTCGAGGTCATGGTGCGCGCGCACCGGGCGACGCGGCTCGAGGTGCTCGACGAGCTCATCAACGTCAACGAGCGGCACTGGGACGCCTTCCTCGACGCCGTGACGGCGCTCGGCGCGCGCTTCGACGTGCCCAACGGGATGCGCGCCGACTACCTCGAGCCCGCGCACCTCGCGCGCATGAAGGGGCTCGTCACCACCGTGAGCGTGAGCGCCGAGAGCGGCGTGCAGCGCGTGGTCACCGAGGTCGTGAAGAAGCGGCTCGACCTCGGCGCCGTCGTGCGCGCGGCCGAGGCGGCCCACGCCGCGGGGGTCGCGCTGATGATCCACTACATCATCGGGATGCCCGGCGAGAGCGCCGCGGAGATCAACGGCACGCTCGGCTTCGCGATGGACCTCTACGACCGCTTCGGCGCCTGGCCGGCGGTGCAGTACGCGACGCCGCTGCCGGGCACGCAGCTCGCCCGCGGCCGCGCGCTGCCCGTGGTCGACGACTGGGGGCCGCGCTTCCAGGCGGCGCCGAGCCAGCCCGGGATGAGCGTCACGCCCGCCGAGCTCGCCCGCTTTCGCTGGACCTTCGAGGAGCGCCTGCGCGCCAGCGAGGGCCCGCAGAAGGTGATCATGAACGTCACCTACGTGTGCAACAACCGCTGCACCTTCTGCGCGGTGGGCACGCGCACGCAGGTCGACGGGCACCCGACGCGGCAGCGCGAGCACCTCGACCGCTACCGCGCGCAGGGCGTCACCATGGTCGACTTCGACGGCGGCGAGCCCACGCTCAACCCCGAGCTCATCCCGCTGGTGCAGTACGCGCGGCGCGTCGGCTACGAGCGCGTCAACGTCACCACCAACGGGCGCCTCTGCGCCTACGAGAAGTTCGCCCGCTCGCTGGTGCGCTCGGGGCTCACCACGCTGCTCTTCAGCGTGCACGGCCACGACGCCCAGTCGCACGCCCAGCAGGTGGGCGTCGCCGAGGCCTTCGAGCAGACCGTGCAGGGCATCCGCCACTGCGTGAAGCACGCCCCGCCGGGCGTCGAGCTCGGCATGAACATCACCCTCACCAAGAGCAACACCGCCCACCTCGAGGCCGTCACCCAGCTCGCCTGGGACCTCGGGCTGCGCTGGCTCAACATCCAGTTTCTCACGCCCTTCGGGCGCGCCACGAAGTGGATCGCCCCCGACACCCAGGCGGCCGCCGACGTCGCCATGGGCGTCATGGACCGCTGGGGCGATCGGATGAAGTTCCAGGTGATCAACCTGCCCTTCTGCTTCATGCCCGGGTACGAGCGCTTCATGCTCGGCGACCTGCTGAAGCTCCAGCGGCACATGATCTTCGTGAACAACGAGGACGTGAACCTCGGCGACTACCTCGCCGCGCGCCGCGTGAAGAAGCCCGTCTGCGCCCCGTGCCCGCACGCCGTGTTCTGCGGCGGCTTCTACGAGCTCGACGACGTCCCCGAGCCCCCGTGGCTCGTGCACCCCGAGGACCTCGACCGGCCCGCGGTGGAGGTCGACGCGCGCCGCCGACTCAACGTCCTCGGGTGAGCTGAGATGCGCTCGGAGCTCGTCGTCACCCACGAGACCTGCAACCAGCGCTGCGGCCACTGCACGGCGCGCCGCCCCGAGGACGACCGCTCCTGGGTGCAGACCCGCGCCGTGCTCGGCCGCGTGCGCGAGGCGGCCGCCCGGGGGGCGCGCGAGCTCGTGCTCACCGGCGGCGAGCCCGGCATGCGCTCGGACCTCGCCGCCCTCGTCGCGGCGGCGCGCCAGGGCGGGGTCGAGCGCGTGGTGCTCGAGACCAACGCGACCCTCATCGACGGCCCGCGCGCGGCGGCGCTGCGGGCGGCGGGGCTCGACCTCGCGCGGGTGAACCTCACCGCCTGGGGCGACGCCCTCGACGCCGTCACGCGCGACCCGGGCGGCTGGGCGCGCACCGTCGCGGGCGT
>JAQBQI010000441.1 GCA_028287085.1 Myxococcaceae bacterium | reverse complement strand
GGTCGCGCCGGGCCGCGGGGCGCGCAGCAGCACGACCCCGCCGGCGGCGAGCGCGACGCAGCCGGCGGCGACGGCGTGGAGGGAGCGACGATCGAACGCAAGACGACGCAGTGGGCTCATGGGACCTCCGTGGGAGCGGTGTGGCCTCCTGACGCGCCACCCCCCGGCGCGGGTCTCCCTCGCGTGCGAAATTCTCCCGCGCCGCGCGCGCGTGCTTCGGTCTTTACGCGCGCCGCGGGCTGTGACATTCCATGTCCGCCATGCCGCGTCGCCCTTCCCCCGGCCGCCCCACCGGGCAGTACACCCAGGCGGTCCGGCTCTTCCAGCTGCACCAGCTGCTGGAGACCAACGTCGAGGGCGTGCGCATCGAGGAGATCGCGCGCGACCTCGGGGTGACGCCGCGCTCCATCCGCCGCGACCTGAAGGCGCTCGAGGCGGCGGGCATCGAGCTCGAGGCCGTCGACGTGACGGGCGAGCGCCGCGTGCGCGTGGTGCGCGCGGGCAAGGCCACCGACCCGGTGCGGCTCACCCGCTACCAGCGCTACTCGCTCGCGGCCGTGCGGCGCATGTTCGACGTGTTCACGGGCACGCCCCTGCACGACGACTTCTCGCAGCTCTTCGCGAAGCTCTCGCCGCCCGGCGACGAGGAGGGCGCGATGGCCGACCGCTTCCACTACATCCCCGAGGCGCCGCGCAACTACCGCAAGCTCAAAGACCAGGTCTACGAGGTCTACGACGGCATCCTGCGGACGCTGACCTTGCAGTTCCACTACGAGGGCGGCACCACGGCGGGGCTGCGCAAGGTCGAGCCCTACGCGCTCGTGCTCTACCAGAACCGCCTCTACGTGGTCGGCCGCGACGTGCAGAAGGACGCCGACCGCACCTTCGCCATCGACCTGATGAAGCGGGTGCGCGCGCTCCCCGCGGCGCCCTTCAAGCGCAACCCCGAGTTCAACGTGCAGCGCCTCTTCGAGGGGGCCTTCGGCATCTACGGCGGCGGCTCCGAGCGGCAGCACGTCGTGGTCGACTTCGACGCGCGCGTCGCCCAGTACATCGAGCCGCGCGAGTGGCACCCCACGCAGAAGACCTCGCGTCTCCCGGGCGGCGAGCTGCGCATCGAGTTCGACGCCACGGGGCTCACCGAGGTGGTCGGGTGGGTGCTGCGCTGGGGCTCGGCCGCGGTGGTGCGCGAGCCCGACGAGCTGAAGAAGCGCGTGCGCGACGAGCTCGCGAAGGGCCTCGACCGCTACGGCGGCGGCGACGCGGCGGGCTGAGCCGACGACAGCGGCAGCGGCGCGTGGGTGCGCGCACGCGCGAGCGCGAACACGCCGAGCCCCAGCGTCGCGAGGCAGGCCCACTGCGCCGGCGTGAGGCCGCCGTAGCGCGGATCGCTCTCGGCCCCGAGGTCGGTGGCGCGCAGGAAATCGAGCGGGAAGCGCATCACCGCGTAGGCGATGGCGAGCGCGCCCGTGACCATGCCGGGGCGGCGCGTGCGGCGTCCCACGAGCACCACCAGGGCGATGAGCAGGGGGGTGAGGGCGAACTCGATGAGCCCGAGGTCGAAGCGGGTGCCGCCCGCGAAGCGCACGCCGAGGGGGGAGTCGGTGAGGCGGCCGGGGTGGTCGTGCACGACGGCGCAGCCCATGCGACCGAGCTGCCAGCCGAAGGGGAAGGCGTAGGTCGCGAGGTCGGTGAAGACCCACGGGTCGAGCTTGTGCAGGCGCACGTAGACGAGGCCCGCGACGACGGCGCCGGTGATGCCGCCGAAGGACGACAGCCCGTGGTGCAGCATCACGAGCTCGAGCGGATCGCGGCGCAGCACGTCGGGGTGGTAGAAGATCGTGTCGAGCATGTGGCCGGCGACGAAGCCGCCCGCGAAGACGACGAGCACGAAGCGGTCGACGAGGGCGACCGAGCGCAGGCCGAGGGCGCGGGCGCGCGACACCGTCACCTGGTGGCCGAGCAGCACGCCCAGCGCCACGAGCAGGCCGAAGGTGTGGAAGGTCACACCGAAGACCTTGAATTCCGCGAGGTCGATGGCAGGGATCACAGGCCGCCGGGCATAGCGCGAAGCGCCGCCGCTGTCAGTCGAAGGTGCCGTCGGCGCGCAGCGTCGCCGAGACGAGGCCCTCGCGGTCGGTGCGGCGCAGCGGAATCCCCCGCCGCGCGAAGCGCTCGACCACGGCCGCGTGCGGGTGGTGGAAGGGCGACGGGTGCCCGCTCGACACCAGCGCCACCCGCGGGCGCAGCGCGTCGAGCCACGGCCCCGTCGACGAGGTGCGGCTGCCGTGGTGGCCGACCTTCAACAGCGTGACGGGCGCGAGGCCCGCGAGCAGCGCGCGCTCGCCGGCGGCCTCGAGGTCGCCCGGCAGCAGCGCGCTCGCGCGGCCGTAGTCGAGGCGCAGCACCAGCGACGCGTCGTTGGGCGCGACCGCGGGGTTCAGCGCGGGGCACGGCGCCAGCACGGTCACCGTCACCGCCCCGTAGCGACGCGTGCCGCAGAGCTCGGCCGCGCGCCGCCGCACCGCC
>JAQBQI010000423.1 GCA_028287085.1 Myxococcaceae bacterium | reverse complement strand
CGGCGGTCGGTGTTCTGGTTGATGGCCTCGAAGACCTGGCCCATGCCGCCCTCGCCGAGCAGGCGAAGGAGCTGGTATTTGCCTCCGAGAACGTCCCCCGCCGCGGTCATCGCGGCGACGCTATCGCAGGGGGGCGCGCAGCGCGAGGGGATGGCGGGGGACCGGTGATCGCCCGCGGTCCAGCGCGTCTGTGACCAGTTGGAGAGCGCCCGGCCACACTGGCCTACGGAATCGGAGTGAAGCGCACGCGGGCGTTGCTCACGGTGACGCAGTTGTTTCCCGAGGGGCAGGGCCCGTAGGCCTGGGTGCCGTCGGGGCTCTCGATGCCGATGGTGGCGCTCTGCGCGCCAGACATCGCGCTGTAGGCGAACTCGATGACGCCGCTGCCCTCGTGCAGGATCACCTCGAAATTGAAGGAACTCGAGGAGTCGGAGTAGTATCTGGCGTTGACCCACTGCGCGACCCAGCGGCGCGAGGGCGCGGAGCCCACCGTCGCGACGCAGACGCCCGACGAGCTCATCACGAGGTCGCGCCACTGCGGCGCGAGGACCCCGTTCGGCGTCCCGGGGCGCGGGATGGTGTTGTCGACGGACGCGAGCGTGATGCCCGTCGCGGTGTTTACCTGGACGTTGCCGTTGGAGCTGACGAACATCGGCGCGCCCGCGGGCAGCGCCGCGCCCCACCAGTGCGTGGCGAAGGGGACGGGCGCGTTCGCCCCGACGTCGTCGCCCGACTGCAGGACTCGCCGCGAGCCCGGCGCGCTGCACGCGTCGAGGTACGCAATTCCCGTCGGCCCGCCGTCGACCGAGTAGTGCGGGCCGCCGCCGCAGGCGCCCGCGATGCACCACTGCCCGCCGACGCAGGCGCGCCCGCACGTGCCGCAGCTGTTCGAGTCGCTGGTCGCGTCGACGCATCTCCCGGCGCAGAGCGTCTGGCCTGACGGGCACGCGCCGCCGCACACGCCCGCCACGCACGACTGGCCCACGGCGCAGGCGCGGCCGCACATCCCGCAGTGGGTGGCGCTGGTCTGGAGGTCGACGCACGAGCCCGCGCAGGTGGTGTCGATGGGCCGGCAGGGGAGCGTCGTCGGCACCGTGACGGTGGCGTCGCAGTAACCGACCACCTCGCTCGCGCCCCCACGGAACTGCGACGCCCCTTCGGTGTGGAAGTACCAGCGTCGCCAGAGCGGCGAGACGGTGAACGAGCACATTTCCGAGAGGGTGCTGAAGGCCGCGAGCGGGGCGACGGACCCTTCGGGCACGCGCATGCGGGCGATGGCCGTCGCGCTCTGCACGTAGTCGACGTAGAGCGCGCCGCCGAAGAACTCCGCGACGCCCCAAATCGCCCAGTTCTCGCAGGCCACGCGGGCGGTCGGGAAGGCCACCGGGCCGAGGTCGATGACGGCGCCGCTCGGCAGGCTGACGTGCCACGCGCGGCCGTCGCCGAGCAGCACGATGCGCTCGTAGCCCGAGAAGATCCCGACGCTGCCGGTGGCGGGCAGGGGGATGGGCTGCGAGAGCGTGACCAGCCCCGAGGTGAGCCCGCCCGTGGTGGGGTTGAGCTCCATCAGCGTGGTGACGGTGCCGCCCGCCTGGGTGAGCGGCGCCGAGCCGATGGCCAGGGTGTAGAGCGTGCCCGTCGCCAGGTTGCTCGCGAGCGCGTCGTAGGTGCGGCCGAGTGATTCGCCCACGAGGCTCTGGAGGTCGAAGCGCCCGGTGCTCGTGTCGCCCGAGTAGAAGAGCCGGTCGTTGGAGACCGCGATGCCGCCGCGGTCGTCGCCCGTCACCGCGTCGTGCTCGACCGTGTTGCAGTTGTTCGCCGAGAGCGCGACCTGGAAGGTCGACCCCGGGATCACCCCGCCAACGCAGGTCCCCGCCAGGCAGCGGGCGCCGGTGGCGCAGGCCCGGTTGCAGCCGCCGCAGTGGGCGGCATCGGTCCGGGTGTTCACGCACGCCCCGGCGCCGCACTCCGCGAGCGGCGGGACGCAACGCACACCAGCGTCGACGACGCCCGCGTCGCCCGCGTCCGCCGGCGCTACGACGACGTCACCGGCCAAGACGTCCGGGGGCTCGTCCGCGTCGGCCGCATCCGTGCCGCCGAGGTCGGCGATCGTGCCGTCATCGGTGACGGCGACGTCGGAGCCGGCGTCGCCCACGTCGACGGTCGCCGATACGTCGCGCGCGACCGGGGCATCGATCGAGCCGTCGGCGGCGGTCTCGTCAGCCCGAGCGTCTGACGCAGAGTCCCCAGGCGCGGCTGCGTCCAACGTCGCATCGACCACCGCGACCGCCGCCGCGTCGGCTCCGGCGAACGGGCGCACCGCCTCCTGCGCGCGCGTCGCGGCCTCGCACACGCCGCCCGTCGTGCACCGCTGGTCTTCCGCGCAGGTCACCCCGACGCACGCCGACGCCAGCAGCAGCGTGACCTCCTGCGTCGCCCCGCGCGCGAAGCGCACCACCGCGCGCTGCGCCACCCGCGCCGTCGCCGCCGTGCACCCGTTGGGATCGCCGCAGCCCAGCGCCTCGACCCACACGGGCGTCTCGACGTCGTCGTCCCCCGCGGTCACCCCCACGAGCAGCGGCAGCGCCCGTCGCTCGCCGCCCTCGCCGAGCGCCGTGGTGCGCGCGCTGCGCAGCGGACCCGTCGCGCCGCCGCGTCGCACGGTGAGCACCACCGACTGCACCGTCTGTCCGGCGCCCCACGGGAGCTCGGAGTCGACGCGCACCACGAGCTCGGTGCGCGGCTGCTCGCAGCCCGCCGCGAGCGCCACCGCTGCCCACCCCCACGCCGCCCGTCGCATTGGCGCGCACGCTACCAGAGCGCCCTCCGGCGAGCGACCGTTCGCACCTTCGGTCACCGGCCCTCGTTCGCCGCGCGGTGACCGTCCCTCGCCCGGGGAGAGCGCACGCCGGACGCGCGCTGGGACGTGGTCGGTCGCGCCCGTCGCTCCGCGACGGTGAGACGGCGACCGCGGGCGTGGGGCGATGCTCTCCGGAGGGCGACGGCTTGCGACCTCGGCATCCGTATCGCTTGACGGCGCGCGCGCCCGCGCGATATCGGCCGCGCCATGCGCCACGTCACGGCCCTCGCCCTCCTGCTCTCCTCCCCCCTCGCGGGCTGCGCCCCGGCCGGCGCCGACGACCCCGACGGCGCGGACTCGCTCGAGGCCGCGATCACCTCGGCGGGCGCCTGGTACCACCTCGATCACAGCGACGGCGTGGCCAACCCGACCCTCACCGTCGCCAACGGCTACCGCGTCACCTGCCCCGACGGGCGGTCGTCGACGACCTGTCGCGCCGCGCGCCTCGTGCTCCCCGCCGACTGTGGCTGGGAGTGCCGCGACGGGCTGCTCTCGGGCCGCGGCGAGGCGATGCTGCGCGGCCGCTTCGAGCGCGGCGCCTTCGTCGTCACCGCGGGCCTCGACACCTGGCAGGCGGGCCTCGGCGCCGAGTCGATCTACCGCATCACGGGCGCGGCCGCCTGCGCCCACGACCCCTGCCCGTCGGGCCTGAGCGCCCAGAAGCTCAACACCACGCGCGCGCCGACCGCGGTCACCGCCGTCGACTTCAGCCACGCCGCCGACCCCAACTACGTCCTCGACCCGACCCGCGGCGACGACCAGGCCGCCTCCGAGGTCGGGCTCCTCGCGTCGGGTCACGTCGTCGCCCACGTCTTCCGCGCCGACCGCGTGTGGCGCCCGTGGACCCCGAGGCCCGCGTGCGATCCGCAGCTCACGGCGCGCGACCACGCCGGCCGCGGCGGCGCCGAGATCGCGCAGCTGCGCACCGTGGCCGAGGCCGAGCGCCGGGTCGTGCCCGAGGGCACCAGCGCCTGGCTGGTGCGCACCGCACAGACGCCCGCCGCCGTGGAGTTCACCGCGGGCGTCAACGACCTCTGGGCCGAGCGCTTCAGCATCGACCGGCGCACCTGCGCGCTGACGGTGCTCGCCGAGCACTGACCGCGCAACGCGCCCGCGGGCGACGCCGGCGCGGCGCTCGCGGAACTCCCGGTCGCGCGTCGCTACGGCAGCGCGATCACGCGCACCCGGCCCGACGCCCCTTCGGCCACGTACAGCCTTCCCCCCGACCACGCCAGCGCCGCCGGCTGCGCCAGCGTCGCCGCCCTCGCCGG
>JAQBQI010000405.1 GCA_028287085.1 Myxococcaceae bacterium | reverse complement strand
GCGCCCGCGCCCCAGCCGCCGCCCCGCCGCCCCGCGCCCGGCGCGCTGCACGCGCAGTTCGCGCCCGAATCTTCGATCAGCAGCTCGACGTCCATCCCGCCGACGTCGCGCATCCCCGCGTCGCGCGTCCCCGCGTCGCCCGCCGCGGCGTCGGCCGTGACGCCGCTGTCGAAGGTGATCTGGCCGGCGTCCCTCGGCGGCAGCCCCGCGTCCGAGCGCACGCCCGCGTCGGTCGCGACGGGCTCCTGGCAGGCCCCGCGCAGGCAGGCCCCGCCGTTGGGACACACCGCCCCGGCGCAGGCGTCGCGGCAGGCCCCGGCCGCGCAGTACTGCCCCTCGGGGCAGGTGACGGCGGCGCAGGCCGCGGGACGGCAGCGGCCGTCGGTGAAGCACGACTCGCCGGTCGCGCAGCGCCGGCAGGGACAGCGGGTCTGGCAGACCCCCGCGACGCACACCTGGTCGCCCTCGCAGGTGAGCCCCGCGCACGGATCGGCGCAGCGTCCGACGCGGCACACCTGCCCCTGCGGGCAGGTCACGCCCTCGCAGGCTTCGCGGCACATCCCGCCGCGGCAGACCCGGCCCGCGGGGCAGGTGACGGTCGCGCACGCGTCCTCGACGCAGGTGCCGCGGTCCGAGCAGACGAAGCCCGGTCCGCAGCCCAGCTCCTGGGTGCAGCGCTCGAGGCACACGCCGCGGTCGCAGACCTGGCGCGCGCCGCAGAGCCCGTCGCCGTTGTCGACCACGCCGTCGCAGTCATTGTCGAGCCCGTCGCAGCGCTCGGCCGAGGGGCCCGTCTGGCGCACGCACGCGAGCGTGCCGCCGCGGCACTGGCGGATGCCCTGCCCGCAGACGCCCATCTCCCCCGTCTCGCAGCGGTCGCCGCCGCCCGCGCACACGAGGTTGTCGACGATCATCAGGAGGTCCTGGAAGTCGTTGTCGCCGCCGTTGAAGAGGTCTTCCCAGGCGAAGTAGAAGGCGTTGGGCGTCGCGCGCGAGTCGTAGATGAGCAGGTGCACGAAGCCCATCGAGACCTCGCGGTCGGGCTGGTAGGCGCGCTCGGAGTAGTAGACGTAGGGCGGCGGCGTGCGGAGGTAGAAGCCGATCTCGCCGCCGCGCCACGCGGGGTTCGAGCGGAAGTCGAGCGTGGCGGTGAAGCCCTCCGGGGCGGTGGGCCCGACGAGCTCGTGCAGGTCGCTCGCGGCGGGCGCGGCGCCCGCGACGGCGTTGTACCAGCCGAAGGAATTCTCGTAGCCGGAGTCGCGCGCCACCACCGTGAAGCGGATGGTGCAGCCCGGGGTGAAGCGCTCGGGCGTGACGGCGGCGTCGCGGACGACGTCGAGGCCGACCTCCATCCGGCGGTTGAGGTACTCCTGCAACGAGGGCGCGCCCTCGGCGGGGAGGGGCACCACGACGCCGTCGGGCTGCCGCACCTGCGCGCCGGCCGCGCCGGCGAAGAGCCAGGCCGTGGACGCGAAGGCCAGCGCGAGGAGGGCTCTCATGGCGGGCGATGGTTCGGGGCGCGCGTCGGGCTTGTCAACGCGCGCGTCGGAATGGCGCTTCGCCGCCCGGTCGCGGGGTGATAATCCCGCGGGCCCGCCCGCGCGGTCGCTCACCCGTTACCCGCTCCCCAGAACGCGAGGATCCACATGCCGACGACCGCCGACCACGTCGCCCGCCTGGAGGGCGTCTCCCGCGGGTTTCGCAGCCGCTATCTCAAGCAGGCCGAGCTCGAGGCTCAGCTCCACGCCTGGGCCGAGGCCTTCCCCGCGCTCGTCTCGCTGCGCGCCATCGGCCGCTCGCTCGAGGGCCGCACCCTCTGGTTGCTGGTCATCGGGCCGGAGCCCGACCGCGCGCGCCCCACGGTCTTCGTCGACGGCAACATGCACGCCTCCGAGGTGTGCGGTTCGAGCGTGGCCCTCGCCATCGCCGAGGACGTGATCCGGCTGCACCTCGAGGGCGGCATCCACCGGCTGTCGGGCCCGGTCTGCGCGCGGCTCAAGGAGGTGCTCTTCCATGTGATGCCGCGGATGTCGCCCGACGGCGCCGAGGCCGTGCTCACCGATGGTCGCTACGTGCGCTCCAACCCGCGCGACCGCCGGCCCAACCGGCAGCACGCGCGGTGGAAGGTCTGCGACGTCGACGGCGACGGGCTCGCGCAGGTGATGCGGGTGCGCGACCCGGGCGGCGAGTACGTAGATGCGCCTGATTTCCCGGGCTTGCTGGTGCCTCGCTCGATCGACGACGAGGGTCCGTTCTACAAGGTCTACCCCGAGGGGCTGATCGAGAACTTCGACGGCCGGCACGTGCCTTCGCCGCACTTCCTCTCCGACAACGACACCGACCTCAACCGCAACTTCCCCTGGAGCTGGGCCCCGGAGCCCGAGCAGGCCGGGGCGGGCGCCTTCCCGACGAGCGAGCCCGAGAGCCGCGCGGTGGTCGAGCACGTCACGGCGCACCCGCAGGTCTTCGCGTGGCTCAACCTGCACACCTTCGGCGGCGTGTTCATCCGGCCCCCCGGCCACGTCGCCGACGCCAAGATGGACCCCGAGGACCTCGCCCTCTACCGCCAGATCGGGCAGTGGGGCGAGTCGCTCACGGGCTATCCCATGGTGTCGGGCTTCGAGGACTTCCTCTACGAGCCCGAGAAGCCCCTGCGCGGCGACCTCACCGACTTCGGGTACTACCAGCGCGGCGCCATCGCCTACGTCTGCGAGCTCTGGGACCTCTTCAAGCAGCTCGGCATCGCGCGCAAGAAGCCCTTCGTCGACCACTACGCGCAGCTCACGCGCGACGACCTGCTCGCGCTCGCCCGCTGGGACGAGACCCACAACGCCGGCCGGATCATCCGGCGCTGGCGCAGCACGCAGCACCCGCAGCTCGGCGAGGTGGAGATCGGCGGCGTCGACCCCCGCGTCGGCATCTGGAACCCGCCCTACGACCTGCTCGGCGGCATCTGCGTGCAGCAGGCGCAGGCCTTCCTGCGGGTGGCCGCGATGGCGCCCGCGCTGCGCATCGTGAGCGCGACGGCGTCGCCGCTCGAAGGCGACCACAGCCTCGTCACCGTCACCGTGCAGAACGACGGCTACCTCTCCACGGCGGGCGTTCCGTCGGCGAAGAAGCTGCCCTGGAACGAGCCCGTCTCGATGGAGCTCGCGGGCGACGGGGTGGCGTTGGTGGGGGGCGGCGAGGGGCGGCGCGAGCTCGGTCACCTCGACGGCTGGGGTCGCGGGACCTACGGCGGGGCGTCGCTGTTCTTCCAGCGCAGCCGCGGCAACGGCGGGACGCGGGTCGTCGAGCAGGTGGTGCGCGGCCGCGGCACGCTGCGGGTGCGCGTCGGGGCGTGCCGCGCGGGCTGGGTCGAGGCGACGGTGGCGGTCGGGTCAGGAGGGGAGCAGGGCTGAGCGCGCGCCGACGCGGTTGAAGCGCCACGCGTAGGCGGGGCCGAGCGCGGCGCACGCGAGGTGCACCAGCGGCACGAGGTAGAAGAGCGCCGCGGTGCCGATGAGCGGGATGAAGAGCAGCGCCAGCACGACGCCGACGTAGAGGGCGCTCGCGAGGCCCGCGGAGAGCAGCGGCGCGGAGTAGAAGAGGCCCAGCGGGCCGCCCAGCAGGCCGGCGAGGGCGGCCACGCGGAGGTCGCGCTGCGGGCGCTTCGCCTTCGCGGTCTTCGAGCGGCGGTCGGCGCGGTCGTCGTCGCGGTCGAGGCCGAGCTTCTCGCGCACGACGCGCGTCGCGGCGTCCTTCACGACGCGGTCTTTCAGCGCGTCGAAGCCCTCGCGCAGGCTGTCGATGGCGTCGACCCCTTTGCCCGCGACGGTCTTCTTCGCGTCGGTCGCGGCGGCCGCCGACTTCGGCCGGTCGAGGTCGTCGAGCCACTCCTGGATCGTGTGCCGCGGCAGCTCGGTGCGAACCATCAGGTTCGGCATCGAGAGCGTCACGCCCTCCGCCCGCATCGCCCGCACGACCCTCTCGAACTCCTCGCGCGTCATCATGGCTGGCGAGCGTACCACCGGGCCCCGCCCGCACCACTGCGCCGCCCCTCCGGTCGGCCCGGCGCGCGCGCTGCGATCGCTGCTTGCCACCATCGCGGGCTCCCGATACATCCATGGACCACACACCCCTATGGCCGAAACGATCCTCGCCATCGATCAAGGCACCACGGGCACGACGGCCCTCCTCCTCGACACGCGGGCCAGGGTGCTCGGCCGCGCGACGGTCGCCGTGCCGCAGCACTTCCCCCGCGCGGGCGAGGTCGAGCACGACGCCGGGGAGATCTGGTCGACCGTCGTCGAGGCCATCGCGGGGGCGCTGAAGCAGTCCAACCGCTCGGGCGCCGAGGTGCGCGCCATCGGCATCACCAACCAGCGCGAGACCACCCTCCTGTGGAACCGCGCGACCGGCGTCCCCCTCCACCGCGCGATCGTCTGGCAGGACCGGCGCACCGCGCCCGAGTGCGACGCCCTCCGCGCGCGCGGCGTCGAGCCCCTCGTCTACGAGCGCGCGGGATTGCTCCTCGACCCCTATTTCTCGGGCACCAAGATCGCGTGGCTGCTCGACCACGTCGACGGCGCGCGCGCGGCGGCGACCCGCGGCGAGGTGGCCTTCGGCACCATCGACACGTGGCTCGTGCACAAGCTCACGGGCGGGGCGCACGTCACCGACGTGAGCAACGCCTCGCGCACGATGCTGCTCGGGCTGAAGTCCCTCGCGTGGGACGACGAGCTGCTCGGCGCCCTCGGCGTGCCGCGCGCCGTGCTGCCCGAGGTGGTGTCGAGCGCCGGCGTGGTGGGCACCACCCGCAACGTGCCGGGCCTGCCCGACGGCATCCCCATCGCGGGCATCGCGGGCGACCAGCAGGCGGCGCTCTTCGGCCAGGGGTGCTTCCGCGTCGGCGACGTGAAGTGCACCTACGGCACCGGCGCCTTCGTGCTGATGAACGTCGGCCCCGCGCCCCTCGCGTCGAAGCACCGGCTGCTGACGACGGTGGCGTGGCGCATCCCGGGCGAGGTGGCCTACGCGCTCGAGGGCAGCGCCTTCATCGCGGGCGCCGCGGTGCAGTGGCTGCGCGACGGGCTCGGCATCATCCGCGACTCCTCGGAGATCGAGGCGCTGGCGGCCGAGGTCGACGACGCGGGCGAGGTGGTCTTCGTGCCGGCGCTGACGGGCCTCGGGGCGCCGTACTGGGCGCCGCGGGCGCGCGGGCTCATCAGCGGGCTCGGGCGCGACACGACGCGGGCGCACCTGGCGCGCGCGGCGCTCGAGGGCATCGCGCTGGAGATCGCCGACCTCGTGGCGGCGATGAGCGCCGACGCGGGCGCGCCGATCGCGTCGATGCGGGTCGACGGCGGCGCGTCGGCCAACGGGCTGTTGATGCAGACGCAGGCCGACGTGACGGGCACCTCGGTGGTGCGCCCGCGGGTGCTGGAGACCACGGCCCTCGGGGCGGGGATGCTCGCCGCGCTCGGGGCGGGCCTGGTGGGGTCGCGCGACGACATCGCGGGCGCGCTGCCCGTCGAGCGGTCGTTCGCGCCGGGGAAGATGTCGGAAGAGCGCGTGGCGACGCTGCGGTCGCGGTGGAAGACCGCGGTGGCGCGTTGCCTCCTAGAACAGGGCTGAACTGCGATGACCGACGAAGAGACGACCCGCGAGAAGGTCCGCCTGGAGATCTCGTGGGAGGCGCTGGAAGACGCCTTCGAGAACAACGCCCCCGAGGTGCACTCGTACCTGCACCGCGCGACGGGCGAGGTGCTGCGCGTGGTCGACGGCGTGGCCGACCCGACGATGCACCAGCGCATCGCCATCGACGCGAGCTACCTGCGCGTCGACCCGGTCTCGTCGCGCGAGCAGTACCGCTGGATGGAGCGCTTCATCGCCACGGTGCCCGACGGCGAGCTGCGCACGCGCCTCGTCGCGGCCATCGACGGCAAGGGGGCCTTCCGCCGCTTCAAGGACGTCCTGCTGACCTTCCCCACCGACCGCGAGCGGTGGTTCCAGTTTCGCACCGAGCGCCTGCGCTCGTGCATGGAGGCGTGGCTCGACTCGCACGACCTCGAGGCCGTGCCCCGCATCGTCTGGACGCCGCCGACCCCCGAGGCCGCCGCCGAGACGCCCGCCGAGGACGAGGCCGTCGAGACCCTGCGCCGCGCCCGCATGGGCATCGAGGGCCTGCGCCGCCGCCTGCGCGACGCCGTCGACGGCGTGCCCTCGCGCGACCTCGACACGGCCCTCGCGTTCCTCGAGTGGCTCCGCGACCGCAGCCAGGCCGCGGCCAGCGAGGCCTTCGACCCGCGCGACGAAGACGGGGACTGACCCGGTGCCCGGCGCCGCCGCGCTGGCGCTCCTCGCGGGGGCCGGGCTGCTCGCGCAGCTGCTCGGCGTCGACACCGTCGCGCGGGTGCCGGCGCCCCCGGGCCAGGCCGACCTCGACGCCGTGATCGTCTCGATCGAGCCGGAGAGCGACCCCACCCCCCGCTTCGTGCTCCGCAGCGATTTCGTGCTGCTGCTGCGCACCGAGCTCGCGACGCGCGGGGCCCCCGACGCGCTCCACGTCCCCGTCGACGACACCGTCTCGAGCGCGGTGCTCGAGCAGCTCATGGCCGAGGCCGTGGTCGCGCGCGAGGCGCAGCGGGCGGGGCTCGACGCCGTCGAGGCGGCCGAGCTCGCCGGCGCGCGCGCGCTGCTCGTCGCCCGCATGGGGCCGGCGGTCACCGTCGAGGCGCTGCTCCGCGAGACGGGCGCGGCGACCGAGGAGTTCGAGGCGCTGCTCCGCCGGAGGGTGGTCGCCGAGCGCTACCTGCTCTCGCGGCGCCCCGAGCTGCTCGAGCCCCCCGACGACGAGCTCCGCGCCGCCCTCGAGCAGGACCGCTACCGCGAGCTCGCCGCCGCCGCCGCGACGCCGGTGGAGGGCCGCGCGGCGGTGCGCCGCGAGCTCGTGCGGCGGAACCTCCCGCGCGCGCTGCGGCAGTACCTCCGGGCCCTCGGCAGCCGCCTGCGCGTGCGTCGGTTTCGCGATGGCTGACCGCCCGCGGGTGCGGCCCGCGACGATGGGCGACGTGCCCGCGCTCGCGGCGATCGAGCGCGCGTGCTTCGGGCGCGAGGGGGCCGACGACCTGCTCGCCGCCGAGCTCACGCGCTCGTGGGCGCGGGTGCGGGTGGCGGAGCTCCCGGGCGAGGGGCTCGCGGCCTTCGTCGACGGCTGGCTGGTGGCCGACGAGTTCGAGGTGCACTTCGTCGCGACGCGCCCCGAGCGGCAGCGCCGGGGGCTCGGCGCGCTGCTGCTCGACCACCTGCTCGCGGAGGTGGCCGCGGAGGGCGCGACCGCGGCGCTGCTCGAGGTGCGGCGCGACAACGCCGCGGCGCAGGCGCTGTACCGCACGCGGAGTTTCGAGGTCGTGGCCGAGCGCCGCGGGTACTACGACGACGGCGAGGACGCCCTCGTGATGCGCTGCGGGCTGGGACGGTTCCTTGGTGGGCCCGGGGCCGGGGGGCTACGGTGACCGGTGATGCCCCGCGCGAGAGAGACGTCGACCCGGGCTGAGGGCCGAGCCGGCCGCACCGAAGAGGCGGGCGCCGCGGCGAAGCTCGAGCTCGTCGAGGTGGCGCCCGAGGCGGACGCGCCGCCCGAGGAGCCCTTCGCCGAGGGCCCGTGGCGCAGCTACAAGGAGCGCGTGGCCTCGCTGGCCGACCGGGTGACCGAGGCGCAGCGGCCGATCCGGATCCTCAACGCGCTCAAGTGGGAGGGCAACGTCTGGGAGAACTTCCGGCGCTCGCGCTTCCGCGAGCCGCCGCGCATCGACGCCGAGTGGTACGCGAAGGTCGAGCTCGGCTTCGACCCCGTGGCCCGCGGCCGCGACTTCCAGGACCTCGCCGACGCCGTGCGCCGCGAGCTCGGCGCAGACGACGCGCTGGCCCGCATCCTCCGCGCGACCTGCCTGGAGTACCGCGACGTCTGCGCCATGCTCCGCGTGCGCGGCACGCCGGAGTTCTACGCCTACTCGCGGCGCCTCTACGGCTCGCCCAAGGACACCTTCCCCGACGGGCACACCACCGTCCGCGAGATCGCGCACACCCTCTACAACCTGCTCAACAGCCTCGACGAGCCGACCCTCGGGATGCAGCCGCCGCGCGACCTCGACGGGGCGCAGGTGGTGGAGATCCTCCAGGGGCGCTTCACGAAGTACTTCGGTGAGTCGGCGGTCAACGTGGCGATCGACGACGGCATCATCGCCGACGCCGCGGCGGGCGGCGACTACGTGAAGATCCGCGGCGGGGCGCGCTTCAGCCAGGTCGACGTCGACATCCTCGAGGTGCACGAGGGCTGGGTGCACGTCGCGACGAGCCTCAACGGCGCGCAGCAGCACGTCGCGCGGTGGCTCTCCAAGGGCCCGCCGCGCACGACCTCGGTGCAGGAGGGGCTCGCGGTGCTGATGGAGGTGCTCACCTTCCGCAGCCACCCGCGGCGGGCGCGGCGCCTCAACGAGCGGGTGATCGCGATCGACAAGGCCGAGGAGGGCGCCGACTTCCTCGAGGTCTTCGAGTGGCACCGCACCGAAGGCTACGAAGAGGAGGAGTGCTTCAACGCCGCCCGGCGGGTCTTCCGCGGCGGCACCCTCGGCGGCGGCGCGCCCTTCACCAAGGACATCTCGTACACGAAGGGCCTCGTCTCGAACTACCACTTCATCCGCTCGGCGATTCGCGCGGCGCGCCCCGAGCTGGTGCGCTTCCTCTTCGTGGGCAAGGTCGCGCACGAGGACGTGCCGGTGCTGTGGTCGCGCGTGGCCGACGGGGTGGTGCGGCCGCCGAAGTTTCTCCCGCCGCTCTTCAGCGACCTCAACGGCCTGGCCATCTGGATGGCCTACTCGACCTTCTTCTCCCAGATGGGCTTCCAGGAGATGTTCGACTACTACGCCCAGCTCTTCCGGCAGGCCTGAGCGCCCCCGCTACCTCGTCACGACGAGCAGCGCCCACGCGAGCACCGCCACCCCGAGGCCGGCCGCGGCGCCGAGGAGGCGGTAGCGCTGCGGCCCGCCCCGCAGCCCGAAGGCGTGCCCGAGCAGCGCCCCCGCGACGAAGCACGCCGGCACCGCGATCCCGGAGATCTTCGCCGCGAGCTCGATTCCGGCGCGTCCGCGGCCCGACAGCGCGAGCGTCTCGACCAGCCAGGTGAGCGCGAAGCCGGCCACGAGGCCGACCGAGCCGCCGGTGATCCAGCCGAAGCGGGCGGCCCAGGTCTGTCGCTCGATCTCGGTGGGCTCGGTGCTCAACGCGGGGGTCTTCCGGGGCGCGAAAACTGTGCGGGGTATCGGGTTAGACGGCCTCCGCGCCGATGGGCTATACACCGCGGCGACCGATCGGGTCGCGTCATTCCTGCACGATGGCAGCCGACTGCAGCCACGGAGCGCGGCCCCGCTCATATCCCACGCACGGAGACGAAAGAACCATGGCAAGAGTCTTTGCACGGCCCACCGAGGGCGAGGCCATCACCCGCGGCGCCGACGGAAACCTCAACGTCCCCGACCGCCCGATCCTCCCCTTCATCGAGGGCGACGGCACCGGTCCGGACATCTGGCGCTCGAGCGTGCGCGTGCTCGACGCGGCCGTCGAGAAGGCCTACGGCGGCAAGAAGAAGATCGTCTGGCACGAGGTCTACGCGGGCGAGAAGAGCAAGAAGCTCTTCGACAACTGGCTCCCCGACGAGACCGTCGACGACTTCCGCGACTACCTCGTCGGCATCAAGGGGCCCCTCACCACGCCGGTCGGCAAGGGCATCCGCTCGCTCAACGTCGCGCTGCGCCAGATGCTCGACCTCTACGTCTGCCTGCGGCCGGTGCGGTACTTCAAGGGCGTCCCCTCGCCGGTGAAGGCCCCGCACAAGGTCGACATGATCATCTTCCGCGAGAACTGCGAGGACATCTACGCGGGCATCGAATACGAGGCCGAGTCGGCCGACGTGAAGAAGCTCATCGCGTTCCTCCAGAACGAGATGAAGGTGAAGAAGATCCGCTTCCCGGAGACCTCGGGCATCGGCATCAAGCCCGTGTCGCGCGAGGGCTCCGAGCGCCTCGTGCGCGCCGCGATCCGCTACGCCCTCGACGAGAAGCGCAAGAGCGTCACCTTCGTCCACAAGGGCAACATCATGAAGTTCACCGAAGGCGCCTTCCGCGACTGGGGCTACGCCCTGGCGATGCGGGAGTTCCGCGCCGACGTGGTGACCCAGCGCGAGAGCTGGATCTTCGGCAACAAGGAGGCGAACGCCAACCTCTCCAACCGCGACAACGCGATGCTGGTCGAGCCGGGCTTCGACATGGCCCCGCCGGACTTCCAGGCCGAGCTCGTGGCCGAGGTCGACGAGGCGATGAAGCTCTGGGAGACCCACGGCGCGGGCAAGTGGAAGTCCAAGCTGATGATCAAGGACTCCATCGCCGACATCACGCTCCAGCAGGTGCTCACGCGCGCCGAGGACTTCGACGTCATCGCGACGCTCAACCTCAACGGCGACTACCTCTCCGACGCGCTCGCGGCGCAGGTCGGCGGCATCGGCATCGCCCCCGGCGGCAACATCAACTACAAGACCGGCCACGCCATCTTCGAGGCGACCCACGGCACCGCGCCGAAGTACGCCAACCTCGACCAGGTGAACCCCGGCTCGGTGATCCTGTCGGGCGAGATGATGCTCCGCCACCTCGGGTGGAAGGAGGCCGCCGACCTGGTCATCAAGGGCATGGACGGCGCCATCGGCGCCAAGCGCGTGACCTACGACTTCGCCCGCCAGATGGAGGGCGCCACCAAGGTGAAGTGCTCCGAGTTCGGCGACGCCGTCATCGCGCACATGTGACCGACCGGCTTCGGGGGGCGCCGCGCCCTCCGCAGCCCGCGCCCTCCCCGCCGCCTTTCCGCTCCGACCAACCCCACACTGAAGTCGCGCCTTGACCCGGGCGGCGCCGTTGCGATGTCATCGCGCGCCGCGTTGTGGCGGCGGAGGTGTCGATGCCGACGACTCATCAGGTGCAGCAGGGCGAGTGCCTCGTGAGCATCGCCGAGAGCTACGGGTTCTTCTGGGAGACCCTCTGGAATCTGCCTGAAAACAAGGCGATTCGCGACACGCGGCGCGACCCGACGGTGCTGCGGCCGGGCGACGTCGTCACCATCCCCGAGAAGACCGTGAAGGAGTACGTGCGGCCCACCGGCGCGCGGCACACCTTCCGGGTAAAGAACATCCCCGCGAAGTTCAACGTGCGGCTGCAGGACGAGGGCGGCGAGGCCCGCGCGGGCCTCGCGTTCGTGCTCACCGTCGACGGCGTCGAGACGCGCGGGAGCACCGACGGCGAGGGCTGGGTGCGGGCGTCGATCCCGCCGACGGCGCGGCACGGGACGCTCACGGTGACCGACGCGGCGACGGGCGAAGAGGAGAGCTACGAGGTCGAGCTCGGGCACCTCGACCCGGCGGACACGGTCGAAGGCGCCCAGACGCGGATGAAGCAGATGGGCTTGTACTTCGGCGTCGCCAACGGCGAGATGACGCGCGCCTTCGTCTACGCGCTCAAGGATTTCCAGACGAGCCGCGGGCTCCAGCCGACGGGGGAACTCGACGCGTCGACGCAGGCGGCGCTGCGGGAGACCTTCGCGGGATGACCGACTTCGGAGGCCGTACGCACGGCGTGAGGGCGAGGCAGCGATGACGGCGCACGTGACGATCGCGAGCTTGCGGGACGGGCAGACCGACTGGCAGGGCAAGCTGCTGGGGAAGGTCGGCGACACCCTCACGCTGGTGGTGAGGCTCTGGGACTACGCGACCCTGCAGGGCGGGCGGTTCTCCATCAAGCACCCGGCGATGGCGCCGGAGGGCCAGGAGTTCGTGGTGCCCCGGCGGCGCCCGACGGGCCAGGACAAGGAGGTCCGCAAGGCGGGGAAGTTCAAGACCACGCCCGAGGACCTCGCCCACGAGGACTTCCTCGACTGCGCGGTGACGCTCACCCGGCCCTGCGAGAAGAACGAGCCCTTCGTGCTCACGGCCCTCGAGAACTGCGTCTGCGTGGGGGTCGTCGACCCGGCGCTCCGCTGCGTGGCCACCCAGCTGGAGTTCGACGGGGCGATGCTCACGCTCGAGGGCGGCGACGACATCCTCCCGGAGCGCACCCACCGGCTCACCCGCGCCGGCAACGCGGGCCTCTCCGCGAAGGTCGGCAACACCATCCGCACCTGCGTGCGGCTCTTCGCCAGCTTCCACTTCAAGGACCCCGACGGCGACGAGCGGCCCTTCCCCAAGGGCATGCCCGTCAACGTGCTCCTGGGCGACCACGCGCAGCACTCGCTGAAGGCGACCATCGGCGACGACGGCGCGCTCACCCTCGCCGTGATCGGCCACGCCTCGGCGGTCGCCGCGAAGACGCTCGCGCTGCGCTTCGGCGCCCCGACCGCCAACCGGGTGATCTGCGAGGCGCCGACCCAGCCCAAGGCGCAGCGCCAGGGGGCCGAGCCCGCGGCGACCGACCCGGCGGGCAACTACGACGAGCGCTTCTTCAACTGGCCGCGCGAGTGGACGCTTCGCCAGGCCGACTGGACGGTCACCAACGACGACGGCCGCTGGGACGCGACGCCGGGCAACCTGAAGATGACCAAGTCCGGGCTCGCCGCGAGCCTCGGGCACGCCACCAAGCGGGTGAAGTTCGTCCTCGACCCGCACTGGCAGTACCTGAAGTTCGAGTTCTTCGACCGCACCTACGGGCGCAGCGACCACGGCAACGAGAACAAGACCATCCCCCCGGTGGTGCTGGAGGCCTTCCGCTTCAAGCCGTCGGTGGCCACCGCGAAGCCCGAGATCCGCTCGAACTGGTGGCTCGTCGACGGCGACAAGACGACCCAGTGCGTGCCGTGGATCCTGCAGCGCAAGCCCGACGGCGTGGCCGTGGCGCGGCCGTCCCCGCAGACGCAGCTGCGCTTCAAGCTCGCGGCGAAGAGCTGCGTCCACTCCGAGTCCGCGACGGTGCGCAAGCGCGTGATCGCGACCGACGAGCAGCTCAAGCCCGGCCCCGAGCGCTTGAAGTTCTACGACCTCCCCGTGGAGTGGGGCTCGCGGAACTACTACGCGAAGCTGTCGGCCACGGCGGGGGAGTTCGGCTGGTACGACGCCATCGCCGCCGTGCCGTCGGCGAAGACCAAGCCCTTCGTCTTCTGCCTGGACGACATCGTCGTGACCGACGAGGCCGGCCGGCGGCTGGACAACTGGTCCAACAACTACTGGTGCTCGATCTTCGCCCACACCTTCGACGACACGCTGCCCGACACCACCAAGGAGGGCCTCTACAAGCCCAACACCGCGGACAAGTTTCCCTGGTACTCCAAGACGCCGGCGGCGGGCGCGCCCGAGGAGGCCGCGAATTACATCGTCGACTACCCCCGCTGGACGCGGATGGTCGTGGCGAACGGCGCCGCGTGCGAGGCCTTCGACCGCCGCACCGTGGCCAGCTCGCCCGCGGAGCCCGACAAGGACGTCATCGGCGCCCGCGCGGCCGTGCGCTGGGTCGACGTCAACGCGCGGATCGGGACGACCCAGCTGATCCACGAGGTGTCGGGCACCTGGCAGTACACCACCGACCACCTGCCCGCGCCGGGCAGGATGCTCTACCAGTCGACCAGCGAGCGGATCGATCAGCCGATGTGCTCGATCCACCCGTACTACTCGCAGGACTACATGGCGCGCTTCGGGAAGTACCTGGACGCCGGGTCGACCGGCGACATCGGGCGCTTCGACATGCTGCTGCTGCGCTGCTGCAACGTGGCCCAGGTCGACGGCAAGCCCGTCGAGGTCGCGGTCAATTTCTGGTTCCATCGCATCTGCTTCGACACGACGGAGAACGCGCCGGCGACCGGCTCGCTCGAGGACTACCAGGTCAGGTTCGTGCGCACCGTCCTCGACCGCTTCAACGGCCTCGACGCCAAGAACGGACAGGGCCGGGCCGAGCTCCTCCCGAAGGACGCGAGCAAGCCGATCAAGGTGCCCGTCGTCTCCTTCATTCACGTCAGCTTCGAGGAGCAGGCGCACTTCAAGATCAAGCTGACCGACTCCAGCAAGGGCGGCCGCGACAACCGCAGCCAGGCGGGCCTCGGGGCCACGGGCAACGCCGCGCCCCAGGACTCGGGCACCGTCAACGGCTTCGTCAACGCCCACGAGCACGGCCACCAGAGCGCGTTCCCCGACGAGTACAACGAGCGCTGGGACGCCGCCTCGTACGGCCAGGCAAGCTTCTACTCCACGCTCCCGGGCGACCCCTTCGAGATGGACGGGCGCACCAAGGAGTTCCAGGTCGACAACTCGCCGCTGATGAACGGCAACCACACCTTCCACAACCGCTACTACTGGCAGGCCGCGGAGTGGGTGCGCCTCGCCACGCGCATCGGCATGAAGGTGAAGCTCGGCGCCAAGTACAAGGAGTACTGGCTGCCGCCGTACCCCACGGCCCACGAGACCCGGCGCCACTACGGGTTCTGGCCCGTCAGCCCGTCGACGAACGATCAGGTGCTCGTGGCGCGCGGCGGGCTCGCGGCCAACCGGGCGAAGCTCGACCTCTACCTCTACGCCCTCGGCGCCGACTCGTTCCCGATCGAGGCCCTGCCGAAGAAGGAGGTGCCCGCGGGTACCGAGCCCTACGACGGGCTGCTCATGGTCACGGTGCGCCTGAAGGTGAACGCGTGGGGCGTGAAGAAGGACGCCGCGGACGACCTCAAGGCGCTCGCGCACGCCCTCGCGCGCGTCGGCCGCCGCTTCGACTCCGCGAAGACCAGGAAGCTCAACCACGCCTGGACGATCGCGGGGATGCACGGCAGGGGCACGCCGCAGGAGTGGGACTTCCAGCGGTGCCTGGTGCACTTCTCGCCGCGGCTCCTGATCTCGGGCGTGGCGGAGCTCGAGACCGCCGACCAGTGGGACACGAAGGTCGGCGAGTTCAAGACCGAGACGATCTGGACCGACGTCAAGACGAAGCTGACGAACTACCACGCCATCGGCTGGGACGACTCCGGCAAGGGCGCGCGCCTCGACACGCTCATCGGGCCCGCGGCCGAGCCGACGCTCAACCCGAAGGGAAACTGGCCGGGCGGTAACCAACCCTTCGACGAGAAGCTCAGCGCCTACGCTTCGAAGCCCGCCACGCCCGTCAAGGACCGCTACAACGCGGCGAAGGCGGTGGCCGACTACTGCACGGCGTGGCTCAACCACCCCCAGACCCAGGCGGCCAGCGCGAGCGTCAGGACCAAGGTCACCGAGCTCGGCCAGCGCTTCGAGGAGGCCCGCAAGAAGCTCGGCGCGCTGTTCTACGTGCGCGACCTGGAGGAGAAGGCGAAGGACCTGAAGAAGCGCGACAAGGAGCAGGAGGAGAAGGTCACCAAGGTCTCCACCGCGCACGCGCCGCACTTCACGGTCAACTGCAAGGCGGGCTCGCCGCCGAAGGCCGAATGGGACCCGCCGCCCATCGAGGGCGACCTGCCCACCGCCGCGGAGTGGGAGGCGCTGGTGCCCGCCGCCCACCGTAACGGCGTGGTGTTCAACCGCATGAAGGGCCGGATCGGCGCCTATCACAAGAAGGAAGCCCACGACCTCGCGGCGCGGATCAAGGCCCTCGGCGAGCTCCTCGGCCCCGAGGTGATCGCCGCCGAGGCCAGCCCGCGGGGCGCGTGGACCGCGAACGGCAAGGCGTCGCTCGCCGTGATCGACACGCAGCTCACCACCTTCGAGACGACCGACCCGGAGGACCACGCGGCGCGGCAGCTCGCGGCGTCGGGCGCGCACGCCTGGGCGGTCATGTGCGACACGCTCGAGGGCGTGGGCGACGACGACAGGGTCGCCGCCGAGGCGCTGCTGACCCGCATCGACGCGACGTATTTCAAGCTCGCCTACCGCTGGCAGGTTCGCAGCATCGAGGCGAGGGCGAAGGGCTACAAGGAGCACCTCGAGCGGTGGGTGGCGAGCACGACCGTCACCCTCACGGCGGATAGCGCCGACGGCTTCGAGGAGGCGATGCTGCTGGCGTTCCCCTCGATGTTCGGCGCGTACACGGCGTCGTCGACGATCTCGGAGGACGACATCAAGGCCTTCGCGTCGAAGGTGGGCCTGGACGGCCTGCGCGTGACCGACCTCCTCGACTCCGGCCCCCCCGAACTCCCGACGAACTGAGACGCGACCCATGACCACGTTCTCCCTGCTCGCGTTCATGAAGCCCACCCGGGTCGTCGAGGTCGAGCCGCGGCCCCTCCGCGCCGCCAGCCTCCCCGAGCGCTTCGCCCCGGCGCCCCCGCCCGCCGCGCCCACGGGGCCGACCCAGCCCTTCGCCGACGCGCGGCAGAACAGCCGCCTCGCGGTCGCCCTCAACGACCCCTTCTCGGTCGCGTGGGGGCAGCGCTTCGCCGTTCCGTTGCGCCCCGACACGCACCCCCACAGCGTGCTCCAGCACGGGGACGCCGTGCTCGTGCAGGCTCCGGTGTGGCAGCTCTTCGGCCTCGACGGGCGGGCGCGCCGGGCGGGCACCACGGGCTCCAGCCCGCTCGTGATCACGGCCGACGATGGGTCCTTCTGCTGGGTCAACGGCGACGGGTGCCTCGTCTCCGCGCCGCTCGCCACCGGGCGCACGCTGTGGTCGTACGGGCTGCGCCTCAACGACGGCGCGACCTACCCCTTCGTCGGCGTGCGCGGCCGGAAGGTCGTCGTGGTCGGCGGCGAGTTCGACTCCAACCCCGAGGAGAACCCGAAGCAGGCGACCCGCCTGGGCCTCGAGGTCGTCGACCTGGGCGACCCGATCGAGGCGTCGGACTCGGGCATCCTCCGCTCGGCCACGACGCCGGGCACGCTGACGACGGAGTTCTCGGGCGACGTCGTCGGCGCCATGGACGAAGGGCGCGTGGTGGTCGCGTGGCGCAACCACGTCCTCGTCGCGGGCCTCGACCTCGCGGTGAAGCAATACGTCAGGGGCGCCTTCGAGCCGCGCGCGGTCTCGCTCGGCGAGGCGGGGCGCACCTACCTCATCGTCCGCACGGCGGAGGGCCCGCGACTCTGGATGCTCAACGCCGAGGGCGATCAGGTCTTCGCGGCGACGCTGCCCGACGACGCCGACGACACCCGCGTGCCGCCCCTCGTCGCCCCCGACCACCGGGTCTTCGTGGTCACCGACTCGCGCATCGTGGCCTTCGGCCCGACGGGCGAGTTCGCGTGGGAGTTCGTGCCGCCGCGCGGTCGCCCGCGGGCCGTGGTCACCGCGGAGGGCTGGCTGCTCGTCTCGGTCGACGACGCCCTCGGCGTGCTCGACGCCTTCGGCCGCGCGGCGTCGTTCTTCCGGCTCCCGGGCGAGGTGTTCGCCACGGCGCCGGTGCTCACCCCCGGCGGGGAGATTCTCGCGGCCACGGAGAAGCTCCTCGTGTGCATCGCCCCGCAGTTCGAGACGGGCGAGCGCACGCTGATGCGCTGATTCGCCCCGCGCCTCAGCTCTTGCCGGCGTCCTCCTCCCGGCTCTTGCGGAGGTAGTCGCCGAGCCAGTTGAGGCGCTTCGTCGATCGCAGCTCGTCGTGCACCAGCGCGCCCCGTTGGTTGCGGAACTCGAGGATCCCCGCGCCGTCCTCGGACTCGACGGCGAAGAACTCCACCGGCCCGAAGACCTGCTCGAGCTCGCCGGCGAAGCAGGTGGGCAGGTAGACCCGCAGCACGCGCGGGTCGTAGAAGCGGAAGAGCATCCGCACGCCGCGCTCGTCCTGCACGCGCAGCAGCCGGCGGAAGTGGCGGTGCAGCGCCTCCATCGTCGCCGTCGAGCGGAAGAACACGCCCCACGCTTCGCCCCACGCGCGCTCGAGCAGCGCCCGCGAGGCGGGGGCCGTCCGGGGCAGCCGCACGAGGTAGGGCGCGACGCGCGCCAGCGCCGGGTCGAGCTCGCCGATGTAGAGGCAGCGCGAGGCCAGGCCCGACGAGGTGATCCACGCGTGCACGGCGGGGTCGCGCGCGCCGTCGAGCAGCGCGTAGGTGTGCTCGTCGTCGCCCCGCGGCCAGAGGCGCGGCGTCAGTTGCTCGATCGGGACCTCGGCCATCGCGCTCACGCCCTCCGTCTCATCAAGCCTCGGCGGCCTCGACCTCGGCCCCCTGGGACTCCGCGGCCTCCTGCTCGCGCCGCGCGCGCTCGCACTCCTCGCAGAAGGGCGCCCCCTCGCGCGCCGCGCTCAGGAGGGTCTCGACCTGCGCGGCGACGCGGTCGGTCGCGCCCGGCGCGGTCGCGTCGGGCTCGAGGAAGGCGGCCTCCTCGTCGCGGCCCAGCCAGCGGATGGTGCACTGCCCCGGGTCGAGGTCGTCGAAGTAGGCCAGGCCCATCGCGTCGAGCGCGCCCTCGCGCACCGAGCCGTCGGGCAGGCGGACCCAGT
>JAQBQI010000390.1 GCA_028287085.1 Myxococcaceae bacterium | reverse complement strand
GGCGATGGGCGCGGCGTCGACGGGGGGCGGGCCCGACGACGGGAGGGCCAGCGGCGCGAAGTCTGCGGGCGCGGCGGACGGCGGGACGGTGCGCGGCGACATCGGGTTGTCGAAGCCGCCGAGGTCGGGGATGACCTCGACCGCGACCTCGGCGGTGACCGAGAGGGCGCGCTGCTCGAGGTCGCGACGCACGCCGACGAGCTCGGTCTCGAACTGCTCGGTGAGGAAGCCCCCGAGCTTCATCGGCGACGCGCGCAGGCGGTTGCGGATGACGTAGTCCTCGAGCTCGCGGGCCATCGCGCCGGCGGTGGGGTAGCGGTCTTCGCGGTCGGGCGCGAGGCCCTTGGAGACGATCGCCTGGAGCTGCGCGTACTCGGGCAGGCCGCGGTCGATGAGGGCGGGCACTTCGCCGGCGCGCGCGATGTCGATCACCTCGCGGTTGGGCTGGGCCTTGTACATGCGGCGGCCGCAGAGGAGTTCCCAGAGGATGATGCTGGCGGAGAAGACGTCGGCGCGGCCGTCGATCTTGTCGCCGCGCGCCTGCTCGGGGGACATGTACGCGGCCTTGCCCTCGAGCGCCCCCTCGGGCAGCTCGGCGATGTCGGTGACCGCGCGCGCGATGCCGAAATCGCAGAGCTTCACCTCGCCCTCGAGCGAGACCAGCACGTTGGAGGGCGACACGTCGCGGTGCACGATGCCGAGCGCGTTGCCGTGGTCGTCGGAGCAGCGGTGCGCGTAGTCGAGCGCCTGCAACATCTCGAGCACGACGTAGAAGCCGTACTCCGCGGGCCGCCCGATCTTCTTCTGCGACAGCTTGCGGAGCAGCTGCGTGACGTCGAAGCCCTCGACGTACTGCATCGCGATGTAGAGCCGGCCCTCCTCGCGCCCGAGGTCGAAGGTCTGCACGATGTTGCGGTGCGACAGGCGCGCGGCGAGCTTCGCCTCGCTGATGAGCATCCCCGAGAACGACGGGTCTTCCGAGAAGCGGTTGAGCACCACCTTCACGACGGCGAGCCGCGAGGCCCCCATCTGCGTGGTGCCGCGCGCGAGGTAGATCTCCGCCATGCCGCCGCGACCGATGTGGTCGAAGAGCACGTAGCGTCCGAAGCGACGCGGGAGTTCGAACTCCGGCCCCTCGTTGGTTTCAGCCATTGGCGCCGGGACCATGCCCCGACCCGGCCCCCGCGATCAAGGGTCTCCGGCGACCTCGATGCGAAGGCCGCCGTCGACCGATCGCACCAGCGCGCTCGACCCGCGCGGCAGCCGGCCGCGCAGCACCGCCTCGGCCAGCGGCGCTTCGACGAGCCGCGCCACCGCCCGGCGCATCGGGCGCGCCCCGAGCAGCACGTCGTAGCCGCCGCCGTCGAGCAGCAGCTCGACCACCGAGGGGTCGACGACCAGCGAGACGCCCTGCTCGCGCTCCAGCCGGCCGGCGCGGTCGGCGAGGAGGCGGCGGGCGACCTCGGCCACCTCGGCGCGGCTGAGGGCGCCGAAGACCAGGGGCTCGTCGATGCGGTTCCAGAGCTCGGGGGGGAGCGAGGCGCGCGCGGCGTCGAGCACGGCCTGCGACGCGTCGGCGCCGACCTCGTTGCCGCCGACCCGCGCGCTCGCGAAGCCGACGCCGCGGCGGGTCATCGTGGACTGGAAGGCCTCCGCCCCGAGGTTGCTCGTCATCACGATGAGCGTGTTGCGGAAGTCCGCCGTGCGGCCGCGCCCGTCGGTCATGCGGCCCTCGTCGAGCAGCCCGAGCAGCGCCTGCAGCACGTCGCGGTGCGCCTTCTCGATCTCGTCGAGCAGGATCAGCTGCCACGGCCGCCGCTTCACCGCCTCGGTGAGCTGGCCGCCCTCGCCGTAGCCGACGTAGCCCGGCGGCGCGCCCACCAGCCGCGCGACCGCGTGGGCCTCGGTGTACTCCGCCATGTCGAAGCGCGACATGCCGCCGTCGCCCGGGAAGAGGGCCTCCGCGAGGGCCTTGGCCGTCTCGGTCTTGCCCACGCCGGTCGGGCCCAGCAAGAGAAAGGTGCCCAGCGGGCGCTGGCCGCGGAAGCCGACGGCGTTGCGGCGCACCACGTCGGCGACGCGGGCGAGCGCCGCGCGGTGGCCCACGACCCGGGCCGCGAGGTGCTCCTCGAGGGCGAGCAGGCGCGCGTGGTCGCTGCTCGCGACGCGCTCCTTCGGGAGACCCGCGACGCCCGCGACGACCTCGCACAGGGTGTCGTCGTCGAGCGCGGCGGAGCCCTCGCGGCGGGCCCGCGCGAGGCCGAGGTCGAGCACGGTGAGCGTGCGCTCGGGCTGCGCGCGGCCGCCGACGAAGCGGTCGCAGAGGGCGACGGCGCGGCGCGCGAGCTCGTCGGGCAGCGCCACGCCGTGCTGCGACGACAGCGCGCGGGCGCGGGCCACGACGACGTCGAGCACCTGCGCGTGGGGCAGCTCGTCGAGGTCGATGCGCTGGGCGCTGCGCTCGATCCACGGGTCGCTCTCGGCGAGGCGCCGGGCTTCTTCGGGGGTGGCGACGCCGACCCAGGCGACGCGCCCCGACTGCATCCACGAGCGCACCGGTGCGAGGACGTCGTCCGGGGTCTCGCGGGGAGAGGTCCAGGCCGCGACGGGGTCGAGGGCGACGACGGCGTGGCCGCGGGCGGCCCAGGCGAGCACCGCGCGGGCGGCCTCGGCCTCGTCGCCGCGCAGGGCGGCCATCACGTCGGCGTGGCGCAGCCGCAGCACGGCCCCGCCGGTGTCGCGCGCGAGGGCCTTGAGCACGGCGCCCTTGCCCACGCCGGCCGCGCCGACGAGCATCGACCCGCGCGCCTCGCGCCGCTCGGTGGCGTCGCGCAGGCGGGCGAGCTCGTCGTCGCGGCCGACGACGTCGAGGCCCGTCGTGGGGACGAGCCAGCGGTCGAGCAGCGGGCTCTTGCGCCGCGCGGCGGTCACCTCGTCGGGCGCCTCGGCGGGCTTCGCGCGCAGCGGCTTCGGGCGGGTCGAGGGGGACTTCGGCAGCGGCGGCGGGGTGGCGGGCTGCACGCGCCGGGCGTCGAGGGGGGAGAGGCGCGAGCGGGAGACCATCGCGCTCTCCGACGACGGCGCGCGGGGCGCCCCCTGCGAGGCGGCGATGGAGGCCGACGCCGCGGCGAGCTCGGCCGAGCGCTGGGCCTCCGCGCGCACCGGCGGAATCGGGCCCGCGAGGGTGCGAGCGACCTTCGCGAGGTCCTGCCCGAGGGCGCGCAGCACGACGCCCGCGACGCTGTCGGGGACGACCACCGCGGCGGCCAGGAGGTGCCGCCCGTTGGGCTCGGCGAGGCCCTGCGCCGAGGCGAGCTGGCGCGACTGCACCTGCGCGCGGGCGAGCGTGCCGTCGGGCTCCTGGTGGCGCGCGATGGCCTGCCGCAGGTCGACGGCGCGCAGGCCGAAGGAGCGCAGCAGGCGCGCGAGCTCGGCCGAGCTGTCGATGGCGGCGGCCACGAGGTGCAGGGTCGTCGGGGCGACGCGGGTCTCCTGGGCCAGGGTGATCGCCCGCTCGACGAGCGCGCGGGCGGAGGGCAGCGGGGAGGGTTGCATCGCGACCCGCTGCGCTGCCACAGCACCGGGGTCGGGCGCCAATTCCCGGCAAGCGTTCGGACACGCGGGCGGGTCTGGCGCGGCGGCCCCGCTTGGCTAGACTCCGCGCCCACCTCCATGAACCGCCGAACTCTGCTGGGTATGTTCCTGGGCGCCGCGGCGCTCACCACCACGGCCGCGCTGCCCGCGCAGACCACCGGGTCGATCATCTTCATCAACCGGCGCCCGCCGCGCGAGCTCGTCGGCAACATCCGGGCGTGGGCGGGCTCGAACCAGGTGCGCGCCTACAACGAAGACGTGCAGTCGCACGTCTGGCGGGTGCAGTTCATGGCCTTCCTCGCGCGGGCCCCGCGGGCCGCCGAGGTGACCCTGGTCTTCTACAAGCTCGACGGCCGCACGCGGCGGTACATCACCAACCAGGCCGTCTCGCTCACCAACCCCAACGACCAGGTCTTCTTCCACCAGACGGTGCTGCACCGCTCGCCCGACGAGTTCCAGCCGATGGAGAACTACGAGGTGGCCATCACGGTCAACGACGCGCGCGGCGCGACGGAGATCGCGCGCGGCCGCATCGGGCTCGTGGGCACGCCCGACCGCCACGACGGCGTGGTCGACTTCACCGGCGGCGCGCCGGTCGTGCGCTGAAGCTCGCCGATAATTTGCGAGCGCGTTCCCGGCCGGGCTAACGGCGCTTCGATAACCAGTTGAGGAGGTGCTTCGGCCCGGACGGGGTCTTCGGCGCACCGCCGTCACTGGGAGTGGAGGCGACGAATGGCGACCGCGAAGACGTGTTCGGTGTGCGGCAAGGGCTTCGAGATGAAGTTCCGCTACCAGGTGGTGGAGGACGGCGCGGGGGCGCGGCATTTCTGCTCGCAGAAGTGCCAGCAGAAGCACCTCGGCGTCGACCGCGGGGCGGCGAGCTGCTCGCACTGCGAGAAGCCCTTCCGGCTCGAGTTCGCCTGGCAGGTGATCGTCGACGACCACGGCACGCGCTTCATGTGCACGCAGTCCTGCCGCGACGCGCTCGTCGCCGCCCCGCCCCCGCAGCGCGCCACGCGCCGCATCGCGGTGTTCAACCACAAGGGCGGCACCGGCAAGACGACCACGGCGATCAACGTCGCCGCGGGCCTCGCGGAGAAGGGGCTGCGCGTGCTGCTCGTCGACGTCGACCCGCAGGGCAACGTCGGCGTGTCGCTCGGCATCCGCAGCGAGACCACGCTCTACCACGTGCTCGTGCTGGGGGCCGACCCCCGCGACGTGGCCGTGAACGTGCGCGCCAACCTCGACGTGATCACCTCGAACGAGACCCTCGCCGCGGCCGAGGTCTACCTGGCGTCGCGGCCGGCGCGCGACCGCGTGCTGCGCGAGCGCATGCTCGGCAGCGACGCCTACGACGTGGTGGTGCTCGACTGCTCGCCGTCGCTCTCGCTGCTCAACCAGAACGCGCTCTGCTACGCCGACTCGGTGCTCATCCCGGTGAGCTGCGACTACCTCGCGCTGGTCGGGGTGAAGCAGTGCGTGCGCACGCTCGGCCACGTGCACGAGCAGCTGAAGCACCCGGTGTACATCCTCGGGGTGATCCCGACCTTCTACGACGCGCGGCACAAGCTCGGGCGCGAGGTCACCGACACCCTCCAGAAGAAGTTCGAGGACCTCTGCTTCCCGCCGGTGCGCGCCAACATGAAGCTGCGCGAGGCGCCCGCGGCCAAGCAGACGATCTTCGAGTACGCGCCCGACTCGCACGGCGCCGACGACTACCGCACGGTGGTCGAGCGGGTGCTCCTGGCGGTGCAGCGCGACCAGAAGTCGGTGGCGCCGGTGACGGGCGAGATCGTCGCGCCGAAGCGCGCGGCGGCGAACGCGGCGGCGGCCCTGATGGCGACGACGGCGGCGGCGACGACCGCGGCGATGGAGGTGGCGTGATGGCTCGGACGACGTTGAAGGACCCCTCGCAGGGCATCCAGGATGTGCTCGGCGACGAGATCGACTCGGTGCTGCGGGAGCGCTTCTTCGCGCCCGCCTTCGTGGAGGAGGTCGACCGGCCCGGTCCGCGGCGCGCGGTCCCCGAGCCCAAGGCCCGGCCCGAGCACTACAAGGTCATCTGCATCTCGCTCTACACCGAAGACCTCGACCGGCTCGACGCCGCCGTGCGCGACCTCAAGCGCAAGGGGCACACCAAGGCGAGCCGCTCGTCGGTGCTGCGCGCCGCGATGATGCAGCTCGACCTCGCGAAGGTGCCGCGGGGAATCTAGCGCTCGAGCGCGCGGGCGCTGATGCGCACGGGCCGGGTCGACAGCTCGTGCGCCAGCGAGGCGCGCGCGGGGTCGCTCTGCGGGGTGATGTTCCACTCGACCATGCGGTCGAGGGCGACGATCTCCATGGAGAGCTCGGTCAGCGTGCGCACGTCGCAGCCGGCGCCGTCGGCGAGCGACTCGGGCAGCACCGAGCAGCGCGACAGGGCGCCGTTGACCACGGCCTGCGCGGTGCGCACGTCGCCGAGCGACTCGTTGGCCCGCGCGGTGGTGAGGCACACGGCGCCGTCGCGCTGCACGGCGGCGGGCGCGCGGCGGGCGCTGTCGACCACGAGGCGCGGCATGCCCTGGTCGAAGTAGCGGCGCAGCAGCACGCGGGCGGCGACGACGTCGTCGGGCGTGCGCGCCACCTTGGCCTCGAGGGCGGCGAGCGAGAGGCGCTCGGCCTCGCGCGACGGGTCGAGCACCGAGCGCACCCGCACGAAGCGCCCGGCCGACCAGGCCACCGCCACGGCGCCGACGATCGCGAGTTGCGTGCGTAGCTCCATCGGGGCCTATGCTACCCCACGCATGACCGCGGACGACATCAAGGCGCTCCGGAGCGAGCTCGGAATCAACCAGCGGGCCCTCGCCGAGGCGCTCAAGCTCGAGGTCGCCGAGGTGCGCGCCTGGGAGGCGAGCGAGGCCTTCCCGACGAAGGCCCACTGCGCGGCGATGGCGAAGCTGCGCACCAACCCGCCGCCCAAGCCGGTGAAGGGCGCGTCGCCGATGCAGGTGCTCGCCGACCCGAAGTTCTTCCTGCTCGTGCGCAAGCTGCTCGCGCACCCGAAGCTGCGGGCCGAGGTCGAGCGGCTCGCGGCCGAGCACCCCGACCCCCTCGATGTGTGAGCGGGTCGGTCGAAAGGCTTGACGGAAATGGTCCCGGTCCCGTTCCATGGGCGTTGAAATGGCTGCTCTCGGGGTGGAAGACGTCAAGGCGATCCTGGAGGAGCGCGCGTGGTCACCGCGCCAGCTCGACGAGCACACCTTGCGCTGCACCCTCGAGAGCGAGGCCGGCGAGATACGCCTCGTCGTGCGCCACGCGGGCCCGTGGATCTACCTCGCCGTGCTCCCCTTCCTCGAGGCCGCCGGGCTCAAGCCGTGGGGCACCGGCAAGTACCCGCCGCGCTTCCTCGGGCGCATCCTCGCGGTGAACTACAACCTCACGCTGGTGAAGTTCGCCCTCGACGACGACGGCGACCTCACCCTGCGCGCCGAGCTGCCGACCGAGTCGATCCAGCGCGGCGAGATCGAGGTCGCGCTCGACCTGCTGGTGGGCGTCACGCAGCAGTACCGCATCCCCGTGCGCGACGCGCTGCTCGACGCGGGCCGCGCCACCGAGCGCCCGTCGCTGCTGCCGCCGGCCCCCGAGTCGCAGCCGCCGCTCGCCACCGACGACCCGCTGGACCACGAGCCCGCCATCGAGGCCCACGAGCCGAAGGTGGCGCTCGCGTCCGACCCGCTGCCGCGCGATCCGTAGCGGCTACAGCCGCGCCGTCGACCGCGCGCTCTGGCTGCGGTCGCGCGGCCCCGCGGGCTGCATCGCCGCGAGGTGGCTCGCCGCGAGCTCGTGGTTCGGCGACCGACGCAGCGTCTCGCGAAACGACCGCGCCGCCTCGTTCCACCGCTGCAGGCGCTCGTAGGCGAGGCCGAGGTTCATCGGGGGGTTGGGGTCGTCGGGCAACAGGCGCGCGGCGTGCTCCAGCGGCCCGATCGCCCCCTCCGGGTCGCTCATCCCCAGGCGCATCACGCCGAGGCCGTTCCACGCCTGGCCCACCGTGGGGGCGCGCTGCGTGACCTGCTCGAAGGCTTGCAGCGCCCCCGCCCGGTCACCCGTGCGCGCGAGCGCCACGCCCAGGTTGGTGCGCGCCCCGGTGTCGTCGGGCGCCCGCTGCAGCGCCTCGCGAAAGCTCGCCACGGCCTCGACGGGGTGGTTCTCGCGCAGGTCGATCTCGCCCTGCGTCGTCCACGGCCCGGCCTGGTCGGGCATGCGCCGCCCCGCTTCCAGCACCGCGCGTCGCGCCTCGACCATCGAGCCGAGGTCGGTGAGCACCACGCCGTACGCGAGCCACGCCTCGCCGTTGGTCTGGTCGAGCGCCAGCGCCTGCTGGAGCATGTGCCGCGCGCCCTCGCGGTCGCCCGCCTGCCGCGCGATGCGCGCGAGGTTGATGAGCGCCGAGGCGTCGCGCGGGTCGCTCGCGAGCGCGCCCTCGAAGGCCGCCCGCGCCCCGGCCGTGTCGCCGACGGCGCTGCGCGCGAGCCCGAGGCGGTTGCCCAGCGCGGCGTGCACGTGGGTGCCGTGGGCGAGCGACTCGGCCAGGGTGAGCGCCCCGTGGCCGTCGCCCTCGTCGAGCAGCAGGTCGAGCCGGTGCAGCCCGACGCGGGTGCGCAGCGCGTCCGGCACCGACGCGCCGCGGGAGATGGCCTCGTAGACCTGCGCCGCCCGCCGGCGCTCGCCGCGGCGCTGCAGCACCACGCCCTCGACGAAGGCCACGCGCAGCTCGTCGGGGTCCTCGCGCCGCGCGGTCTGCACCTCGGCGCTCGCCAGCACCAGCTCGCCGCGCGACA
>JAQBQI010000370.1 GCA_028287085.1 Myxococcaceae bacterium | reverse complement strand
TCGTGGGGCGCTGCACCGCCGAGAGGATGCCCAGCGCGCGGCCCGCGACGAGGGTGCGGCCGGGGACGGTGACCCGGCGCGTGCCCGCGGCGCGCGGGGTGGCGGGCCCGGTGGCGACGATGCGGGCGCGCTCGAGCAGCGGGGCGATGGCGCCGGCGAGGGCCATGAGCAGCTCGACGTCGGCGGGCGCGTAGGCGTCGCGGCGGCGCTGCACGACGAGGGCGCCGGCCGACCCGACGGGGCCCGGCACGGGGACGGCGAGGAAGGCGGGGAAGCGCTCCTCGCCGAGCATGGAGAAGGCGCGGAAGCGGGCGTGGTCGGGCGCGATGTCGGCGGACACGGGGCGCAGGCACTCGACGGCCATGCCGACGAGCCCCTCGCCGACGTTGAGGCGCACCTCGCCGAGGGCGCTGCTGGTGAAGCCGACGTTGCCGCGCATGACGAGCCCGTCGCCCTCGCGGAGGTAGAGCGAGCAGACGTCGCTGCGGAAGACGGCGGCCACGCGGCGGGGCACCTCGTCGAGCAGGTCGGCGCGGGGGCGCGGGCGCGCGTGGGCGTGCACGAGGTCGACGCCGGCGTCGAGGCGCTCGACGCCGCGGCCGTGGATGGTGGGCGTCACGCCCGCGGCGGCGAAGGAGGGGTCGGTGGACATCGCCGTCGTCTATGGTGCCGTGGGGCCGAAGGCGCGCTCGATTTCGGCGCGCACCAGGGGGTCGTACCCGACGCCCTCCGCCGCGACGACGACGTCCGGGACGAGCTTCGCGAGGGACCCGCGTCGCGCCGCCGCGGCCTCCGCGGAGGCGAGCTTCTGCTCGACGAGGAAGACCGTCCACGCCGGGAGGGCGGCGAAGAGCGCGAGGCCCTTCCACGACCCCAGGGCGAGGAAGCCGAAGTACCGCGAGACGGCCTTCTCGAAGACCTCGCTCGAAGGGAGCACCAGCGCCTCGACGCGCCCCGCGGCGGCGGGCTTCGCGACCTGCTGGTCGTGCTCGTCGAGGCGTTCGAGCAGGAAGGTCAGCAGCGCGCGGCGGGCCAGCTCGGCGCGCGTGCGCGGCCACGACCAGCGCGTGCGCAGCGCGGCCGCGAACTCGATCAGCAGCCGGTCGATCGCGGCTTCCGCGTCGTCGCCCAGCAGGTCGGCGGCGCTCCGCGGGTCGGTGACGAGGCCGCGGTCGATCTTGATGTAGCGATCGACCCACGCGGGAACGATCGTCTCGAAGCGGTCGACCTCGGCGCGCAGGGCGTCGTCGAGGTGGTCGAGCCCGGGGCTCTCGTCGAGGCGCCGGCCGACCGCCGTCAGGGTCGCGAGGTCGCCGAGCTCGTCGATGCCGCTCTCCATCACGTCGCCCCCGGTGATGGCGGGCCACGCCGCCGCGGTCACGGCGGCGAGCTCGCTCTGCCGCCCGTGGAACGACAGCTGGTCGAGCGCGCGGAAGAACATCTCCACGAGCTTGAAGCAGCGCGGCGCCCACGCGAGCATCGGGGCCAGCGCGTCGCCGCCGGTGAGCAGCGCGCTCTCGGTGCGCCACAGGTGGAACCACTCGGCGTTGCGGTCGGCGGCCGAGGGGTACTGCGCCTCGATCTCGCGCAGCAGGGCCTCGAGGTCGGCGGTGCGGCCGGCGCGCTGGAGCGGTTGCGTGAGCTTCTCGACGAGCTCGAAGGCCAGCTCGCCGAGCTCTTCGCCGTCGGGCTCTGCGGCGAGCGCGCGCCGGGCGATCGCGATGCGCTCGTCGAGCTCGGCGGCGTCGTAGTCCTCCCAGAAGCGCTCCCAGCGGGCCTCTTCGGGCGAGGGAACGTACGGCGGCGGCTCGTAGGTGGACATCGGCGGCGGCGGCTCGTAGGCGGCGGGCACCAGCCGCGGCGCGGCGACCATCGGCGGCACCTTGGGCGCGAGGGCCCGCGCGCGCTCGTCGGCGTCGAGGTGGCACTTCTTGTACTTCTTGCCCGACCCGCAGTGGCAGGCGTCGTTGCGTCCGAGGGCCATAGGGCCGAGAGCCCTACCACACCGCGTGACCGCGATCGGGCTTCGTCCAGGATGGCGCGGTCGATGCGCGCGAGGGCGTCGGAGCTGGTCGCGCGGTGGGGCGGTGGGGTGGCTCGCCGCCCGCATTTGCCACGCCGCGTCAGCCGACTAAGATGCGCCGCGTCAATGCCACTCCCCCCAGCCCAGGGCCTCTACGATCCCAACCACGAGCACGACGCCTGCGGTCTCGGCTTCGTCGCCCGGCTCGACCGGCGCGCCACGCACGACACCGTCACGCAGGCCCTCGAGATCCTCGCGCGTCTGACCCACCGCGGCGCGGCGGGCTGCGACCCGTGCACCGGCGACGGCGCCGGCGTGATGCTCCAGATCCCGCACGACCGCTACGTCGACGAGATGGGCCGCCAGGGCGTGCGCCTCCCCGACGCGGGTGACTACGCCGTCGCGATGTGCTTCCTCTCCGCCGACCCGTCGCGGCGCCGCCGCATGGAGGCCATCCTCGAGGCCGCCGTCGAGCACCACGGGCAGCGCGTGCTCGGCTGGCGCGACGTGCCCGTCGACGCCTCGGCCATCGGTCCGATGGCGCGCGACACGATGCCCGCCATTCGCCAGCTCTTCATCGGCCGCGAGGGCCCGCGCGCCAGCTTCGACCGCACGCTCTTCATGGTGCGCAAGCGCGCCGGCCGCACCGCCAGCGTCACCCTCGGCGGCGACGACTTCTACCTCTGCTCGTGCTCGTCGCGCACCGTCGTCTACAAGGGCCTCATGCTCGCCGAGCAGCTCGGCGCCTTCTACCCCGACCTGCTCGACCCGCGCACCGTCACGCGCCTCGCCGTCGTGCACTCGCGCTTCAGCACCAACACCTTCCCCAGCTGGGAGCGCGCCCACCCCTTCCGCTACCTCGCGCACAACGGCGAGATCAATACCCTCAACGGTAATCGGGCCTGGATGCGCGCCCGCGAGGCCCTCGTCGAGAGCCCCCACTTCGGCGAGGCCATCGAGGACTTCAAGCCCATCATCCGCTCGAGCGGGTCGGACAGCGCGTCGCTCGACAACGTCGTCGACTTCCTCGTGGCGAGCGGGCGCAGCCTCCCGCACGTCATGATGATGCTCGTGCCCGAGGCCTCCGGGGACGACGCGATGTCGCCCGAGCGCAAGGCCTTCTACGACTACCACGCGTGCCTCATCGAGCCCTGGGACGGCCCCGCCGCCCTCGCCTTCTCCGACGGCGACCTCGTCGGCGCGATGCTCGACCGCAACGGCCTGCGCCCCGCCAAGTGGGCCGTCACCAGCGACGGCCTCGTCGTGCTCGCGAGCGAGCTCGGCGTGCTCCCGCTCGACCCCGCCACCGTCGTGCAGAAGGGGCGCGTGCAGCCGGGGCGGATGTTCCTCGTCGACACGCGCGAGGGCCGGGTGCTGAAGGACGAGGAGGTGAAGCACCGCGTCGCGACGCGCCAGCCCTACCGCGCGTGGCTCGCCGAGAACCGCATCGACCTCGACGAGCTGCCGGCGGCGCGCGGCGCGTACACCCTCGCGGCCGACGACCTCCCGCGCCTGCAACAGGTCTTCGGCTACACCGAAGAGGACCTCACGCGGCTGCTGCCGCCGATGGCCGCGACGGGCGAAGAGGCCGTCGGGTCGATGGGCGTCGACGCGCCGCTCGCGGTGCTCTCGGCGCGCCCGCAGAGCTTGTTTCGCTACTTCAAGCAGCAGTTCGCGCAGGTGACCAACCCCCCGATCGACCCCATCCGCGAGGCGGTGGTGATGTCGATGACGAGCTCGGTCGGCGGCGAGGGCAACCTCCTCGACGAGACCCCGCGCCAGTGCCGCATGGTGCAGCTCAAGCACCCGGTGCTCACCAACGACGACGTCGCCAAGCTGCGGCGCAGCGTGCCCGCCGACTTCCACACCTGCACCCTCGCGATGCGCTTCTCCCGGCCGCCGCACGACGACGCCCGCAGCCCCGGCGCGCGCCTGCGCGAGGCCCTCGACACCCTCTGCCGCGAGGCCCGCGCGGCCGTCACCGCGGGCGCCTCCGTGCTCATCCTCTCCGACCGCGACGTGGGACCGGGCCACGTCCCGATCCCCTCGCTGCTGGCGCTCGGCGCGGTGCACCACGACCTCATCCGCACGGGGCTGCGCATGAAGACCGGCCTCGTCGTGGAGTCGGCCGAGCCCCGCGAGGTCAGCCACCTCGCGCTGCTGGTGGGCTACGGCGCCGGGGCGGTGAACCCCTACCTCGCGATGGAGACCGTGGCCGAGCTCGCGCGCCGCGGGGCGGTGGCGGGCGACCCCGCCGCGGCGGTGAAGCACTACACGAAGGCGCTGGTGAAGGGCCTCCAGAAGGTGATGTCCAAGATGGGCATCAGCGCGGTGTCGTCGTACCAGGGCGCGCAGATCTTCGAGGCCGTCGGCGTCGACCAGGCCGTCATCGATCGGTACTTCACCGGCACCTCGTCGCGCGTCCGCGGCGTCGGCATCGAGGAGATCGCGCGCGAGGCGCTCGCCCGCCACGACCGCGCGTACGGCGCGCACCCCGAGGCCGGGCTCGACGTGGGCGGCTTCGTCCACCAGCGCACGCAGGGCGAGGCGCACCTCTGGACGGCGAGCACCATCTCCGGGCTGCAGCGCGCGGTGCGCGAGGGCGACGACGACGCCTACGCCGCGTGGGCCCGCGAGATCAACGAGCAGGACGGCCGCCTGCTCACCCTGCGCGGCGCGTGGGACCTCGTGGCCCCGTCGGGCAACGCGCCGGTGTCGATCGAAGAGGTCGAAGCCTCGGCCGACATCGTGCGGCGCTTCGCGACCGGGGCGATGAGCTTCGGGTCGATCTCGAAGGAGGCCCACGAGACGCTCGCCATCGCGATGAACCGCGTGGGCGCCCGCTCGAACACGGGCGAAGGCGGCGAGGACCCGGAGCGCTTCATCCGACTCCCGAATGGCGACTCGAAGCGATCGGCCATCAAGCAGGTGGCCTCCGGGCGCTTCGGGGTGACTGCCCACTATCTGGTCAACGCCGACGAGATCCAGATCAAGATGGCGCAGGGCGCGAAGCCCGGCGAGGGCGGGCAATTGCCGGGGCACAAGGTCGACGCGGTGATCGCGCGGGTGCGCCACTCGACGCCCGGCGTGACGCTGATCTCCCCTCCCCCGCACCACGACATCTACTCCATTGAAGACCTCGCGCAGCTCATCTTCGACCTGCGCAACGTGAACCCCACCGCGCGCATCAGCGTGAAGCTCGTCTCCGAGGCCGGCGTCGGCACCGTCGCCGCGGGCGTGGCCAAGGCCCTGGCCGACGTGATCCTGATCTCGGGCCACGACGGCGGCACCGGGGCGGCGCCGCTCACCTCCATCCACCACGCGGGGACGCCCTGGGAATTGGGCCTCGCGGAGGCGCAGCAGGTGCTGGTGCTCAACGGCCTGCGTGGCCGGGTGCGCCTGCAGGTCGACGGGCAGATGCGCACCGGGCGCGACGTGGTGATCGGCGCGCTGCTCGGGGCGGAGGAGTTCGGGTTCAGCACGGGTCCGCTGGTGGCGTTGGGTTGTCTGATGATGCGCAAGTGTCACCTCAACACCTGCCCCGTCGGCATCGCCACGCAGGACCCCGAGCTGCGCAAGCGCTTCGCCGGGGCGCCCGAGCACGTGATCCGATATCTCTTCTTCGTGGCCGACGAGGTGCGGGCGCTCCTGGCCTCATTGGGCTTCCGCACGCTGGCCGAGGCCGTCGGGCGGGTGGAATGCATCGTGCCGAAGAAGCCCGAAGGCACCCCGGTGGGCGGCTGGTGGAAGGCGCGCCGGCTCGACTTCAGCGAGGTGCTCTATCGCCCGAAGGAGGCGGCGACGAGCCCGCTGCGCTGCGTGGAGCCCGTCGAGCACAACCTCGACGCGGTGCTCGACCGGGCGCTCGCGCCGCGCTGCGTGCCGGCGTTGCAGGGCGGGGAGCGCGTGTCGCTGGAGACGCCCATTCGCAACAGCGACCGGGCCTTCGGGGCGATGCTGTCGGGAGAGATCGCGCGGCGCCACGGCGAGGCTGGACTCGCCGACGACACGCTGGTGATCACGGCGCACGGGAGCGCGGGGCAGTCCTTCGGGGCCTTCGGCGCGCCGGGCCTGACGCTGGCCTTGTGGGGGGACGCCAACGACTATGTTGGTAAGGGCTTGTCGGGCGCGGTGCTGGCCATTCGCCCGCCCGAGGGGTCGCCCTTCGAGCACGCGGCGCAGGTGATCGTGGGCAACACGGTGCTGTACGGCGCGACGCGCGGGAGGGCCTTCTTCAACGGGCGCGCGGGCGAGCGCTTCGCGGTGCGCAACAGCGGCGCGGCCGCGGTGGTGGAGGGCGTCGGCGACCACGGCTGCGTGTACATGACGGGCGGCACGGTGGTGGTGCTGGGCACGACGGGCCGCAACTTCGGCGCGGGAATGAGCGGCGGCGTGGCCTACGTGTTCGATGAAGACGGGGGCTTCGCGCCGCGCTGCAACACCGACACGGTGGCGGTCGAGCCGTTGGACGAGGGCGACGCGCGGGCGCTGCGCGCGCTGGTGGAGGAGCACGCGCTGCGCACCGGGAGCCCGAAGGCGGCGGCGCTGCTGGCGCGGTGGAGCGAGTCGGCGGGGCGCTTCGTGAAGGTGATGCCCGAGGAGCTGCGCAAGGCGTTGGCGGCCCAGCGGGCGAAGGTGATTGAAGGCGCGGCGCAGGCCGAGGCGAGGGCGTAGTGGGACGACCGCGGGGCTTTCTGGAGATCCGTCGCTCGAAGGCGGAGGCGCGGCCGGTGGCGGAGCGCATCCACGACTGGCGCGAGCACGACCTGCCGACGGCGGACGGCGCGGTGCGCGAGCAGGCGGCGCGGTGCATGGATTGTGGGGTCCCGTTCTGCATGGGCGGCGTCGCGCCGGCGATGAAGACGGGTTGTCCGTTGGGGAACCTGATTCCCGACTTCAACGACCTGGTGATGAAGGGCCGCTGGGCGGAGGCCTCGGCGGCGCTGCACGCGACCAACAACCTCCCCGAGGTGACGGGTCGGGTGTGCCCCGCGCCCTGCGAGGCGAGCTGCGTGCTGGCGCTGGGGAGCGTTCCGGCGGAGGGCGGTCGCGTGGCGCCGGGGGCGGTGACGATCAAGTCGATCGAGCGCGAGATCGCCGACCGGGCGATGGCCGACGGGAGCGCGCTGGCGCCGCGGGTGTCGGCGGTGCGGAGCGGCAAGCGCGTGGCGGTGGTGGGCTCGGGGCCGGCGGGGCTGGCGTGCGCGCAGCAACTGGCGCGGCGCGGCCACGACGTGACGGTGTACGAGCGCGACGACCGGGTGGGGGGATTGCTGCGCTATGGGATTCCCGACTTCAAGCTGGAGAAGTCGACGCTCGACGCGCGGGTGCGGCAGATGACCGCCGAGGGGGTGGCCTTCCGCACGGGCGTGCGCGTCGGGGAGGACCTCTCGGGCGAGACGCTGCGCGAGCGCCACGACGCGGTGGTGCTGTGCGGCGGGGCGATGGTGGCGCGCTCGCTGGAGGTGGAGGGCGCGTCGCTGGAGGGGGTCGTCCCGGCGATGGACTACCTGGCGCAGCAGAACCGGCGGGTGGCGGGGGACATGGTTCCGGACCGGGACGCGGTGCTGGCGACGGGGCGTCGCGTGGTGGTGCTGGGCGGCGGCGACACGGGCTCGGACTGCGTGGGCACGGCGCTGCGGCAGGGCGCGCGGAGCGTGACGTCATTGGAGCTGATGCCGCGGCTGCCCGATGAGCGCGCGGCGGACAACGCGTGGCCGGCGTGGCCGATGGTCTTCCGGACGTCGAGCTCGCACGAAGAGGGGGGCCAGCGGGATTTCGGCGTGATGACCAGGCGCGTGCGGGCCGACGCGCGCGGCCGGGTCGAGGCGCTGGAGGTGGTTCGCGTCGAGCGGCGGGGCGGGGCGCTGGTGGAGGTCGAGGGCAGCGGGCACGACATCGCGTGCGAGCTGGTGCTGCTGGCGATGGGCTTCGTGGGGTCGGCGCGCGAGGGGCTGCTGGCGCAGCTCGGGGTGGCGGTCGACGCGCGGGGCAACGTGGCGGCCGACGACCACGCGACGACGGTGCCGGGGGTCTTCGTGGCGGGCGACATGCGCCGCGGGGCGTCGCTGGTGGTGTGGGCGATCGCCGAGGGGCGCCGCGCGGCCGAGCGGGTCGACGGGTGGCTCGCGGCGGGGGCGTAGCGGCGCTCACCACTCCCCGCGCAGCGTCTCCTCCAGCCTCCGCAGCTTGTCCGGGTTGCGCGTCATGTACACGGCCGCCACCTTCGGCCCCCCCTCCCCCGCCTCCCACCCCAGCTGGATCACCGTCTCGATCGCCCCGCCCCCGCGCACCACCAGCGCGGGCGCGCCGTTGATCGCCACCAGCCGCGCGCTCACGCCCCCCGCCGCCGTCCCCTTGCGGCTCAGCCCGGTGAGGAAGCGCGCCACGAACTCCGCCCCCCGCACCGGGCGCCGCGCCGCCGTGGCCTTGCCGCCGTGGTCGGTCACCGCCGTCGCGTGCTCCGCGAGCAGCGCCACCAGCGCCGCCACGTCGCCCGTCGCCACCGCCGCCACGAAGGCCATCGTCAGCGCGTCGCGCGTCGCCGGGTCGGGCGCGTAGCGCGTCGGCCGCGCGTCGACGTGCGCCCTCGCCCGGTGCAGCAACTGCCGGCACGCCGCCTCGCTGCGACCCACCGCCGCGGCCACCTCCGCGAAGTCGAAGTCGAATACATCGCGTAGTAAGAACACCGCCCGCTCCAGCGGCGACAGCGACTCCAGCAGCACCAGGAAGGCCACCGACACCGTCTCCGCCCGCTCGACGGGGTCGCCCGCCGCGGCGTCGGCGACGGGCTCCGGCAGCCACTCGCCCACGTACTCCTCGCGCCGCCGCCGCGCCGAGCGCGTCTCGTCGAGGCACAGCCGCGTCACCACCGTCGCCAGCAGCGCGCGGGGCGAGCGCGCGTCGTCGACCTCGGCCACCCGCAGCCACGCCTCCTGCAAGACGTCGTCGGCGTCCGCCGCGCTGCCCAGCATCCGGTACGCGAGCCCGAACAAGAACGGACGCTCGCGCGCGACCTCCTCGGGCGTCACCGCGACGGCCCCGTCACGCGTCCGCCGCCGCGGGGAGCGCCCGGTGCGCCGCCACCACGCCGCCCGGCCAGCGGTACATCCCCGGCGCCGCGGCCTCGACCCGCAGCGCGCCCACCACGTAGCGGCAGATCGACTCCTTCACCAGCGCCCCGAGGCGCCCCGTCACCACCCACGGCTTCGTCTGGTCGCGCGCGTCGACCGGCTGCACCAGTCCCCGCCGCCGGCCGAGGCTCACGCACTGCACCCTGAACCCGAACGCGAAGGGCCGCGTGGCCTCGCCGCGCAGGTGGCGCACCACGTTGTCGGCCGCGTGCGCGCCGAGCGGCATCGCCGTGACGCAGCCCATCCGCAGCGACGACTCCATCCCCGGCGCCGACGCGGCCACGTCGCCCGCCGCGAAGACCCCCGGGGCGTCGCGCACCCCGAGGTCGGCGTCGACCACGATGCGGCCGCGGCCGTCGAGGGGCCAGTCGGCGTCGACCGCGGGGGCGCTCCCCGCGAAGCCGCCCGCCCACACCGTCAGGGCCGCGGGGAGACTGCTCCCGTCGGTGAATTCCACCGCGTCGGCGGCGACGGCGCGCACGCTCGCGTTCTCGACCACCTCGACGCCGAGCGCGTCGAGCGACGCGCGCAGGTAGCGCCGGCCCGCGTCGGAGAGCCCCGGCGCCAGCGCCGACGTGAGCAGCGACACCCGCAGCGCGGGCCACGCCTCGGCGATCTCCGCCGCGACCTCGACGCCCGTGAAGCCGCCGCCGATCACCGCCACGGGCGATCGTTCGGGCAACGTACGAAGTCGCCCGGCCACCCGGGCGGCCGCAGCAGGATTCGCGAGGCCGGCGGCGTGCTCGGCCACCCCGGGCACGTTGCAGGTGGGCGCGCTCCCGAGGGCGCAGACCATCGCGTCGAAGGGCAGCGCCGCGCCGTCGACGGTCGCGGTGCGCGCGGCCAGCGACGCGGCCTCGACGCGGCCGATGCGCAGGGCGACGCCGTCGGCCAGCAGCTCGCGCACGCTGCGCCGCGGGAAGGGGCGCCCCGCGAGCAGTTCGTGCAGCCGCACCCGGTGCACGAAGTCGGGCGTCGCGGTCGCCAGGGTCACGCGCGCGGACGCGCCCAGCCGGCCCGCGAGGCGGTTGGCGCAGAGCACCCCCGCGTAGCCGCCGCCCAGCACCAGCACCTCGTGGATCTTGTTCGTCATCGTCGTGGCTCCTCTCTCGGACGACCACGAGACGAGGCTACGCCCGCCGTTGTGACATCGGGTCGGTCAGCCGCCGCGGTTGAAGGTCACCGTGGTGCTCGCCTGGAAGGCCTCGCCGGGCCCCACCCACGGCAGCCACAGGCCCGCGCGCACGAGGCACTGCGCGAGGTCGGGCGCCTGCGGGTCGCGCACGTCGACGCGCACCGTGCGGCCGCCGGCGTCGACGTGCAGGGTCACCGCGAGGCTGCGGTCGGCGATGGTCGGGTGGTCGAGGACGGCGCGGTCCCAGCAACGGCGGAGCTGCGCGCCGCGCGAGAAGGACGTGAGCAGCTGGTGGCGGCGCTGCTCGGCGTCGGGCGGAGCGGGCGCGCGCGGCGACGCGGCGGCCACGCGGCGCGAGCCGGTGGCGTGGGGCCCGGCGGCGCGCGGGCGG
>JAQBQI010000365.1 GCA_028287085.1 Myxococcaceae bacterium | reverse complement strand
ACTACGCCCCCTCCCCCACCATGAACCGCCCCCTCCGCGTGCACTTCATCCACGGCCTCGAGGGCTCTCCCCAGGGCGCCAAGCCGCGCTTCCTCGCGCAGCACTTCGACACCCTCGCCCCCGCCATGGACACCTCCGACCTCCCCGGCGCGATCGCCACCCAGCGCGACGCCCTCGCCGCCCATCCCCCCGACGTGGTCGTCGGCTCGTCCTTCGGCGGCGCCATCGCCGCGGCCCTCCTCGCCGACGGATCGTGGCGCGGCCCGACGGTGCTGCTCGCCCCCGCGGCCGCGCGCCTCGACGTGCCCAACGTGCTGCCCGAGGGCGTCGCCGTCACCGTCGTGCACGGCACCGCCGACGTGGTCATTCCCCTCGACGACAGCCGCGCCCTCGCCGCCACCGGAACCCCCGCCCTCGTGCGCCTCGTCGTCGTCGACGACGACCACCGCCTGTCGACCCTGCTCGACTCCGGCTCGCTCGCCGACCTCGTGCGCGAGACCTTCGCCCGCCGGCCCTGAGCCCGACGCCTACGGGATTCGCGCCGCCGACCGATAAGGAGCGATTGACGCCCCCCATGAACGCGCCCCGCACCGAAGCCCCCCACCCGAAGGACGCAACCCATGACCGCGCGTGAGCCCGGCGCCGCCTCGGAGATCGACCGCCTGCGGGCCATCACCGACGTCACCCGCGCCTTCGCCGAGGCGACCGCGGACTACGAGCGCCTCCTCGACGTCGTGGTGCGCCGCTCGGCCGAGGTCGTCGGCGACTCGTGCGCGCTCGGCCTCGTGTCCGACGACGGGCGCTGGTTCGCCCTCGAGACCTGCTTCGACCGCGACCCGGCCGCCCTCGCGACCGTGCGCGAGGTCTTCGGCGCGAAGCCCGCCTCGCTCGAGTCGCCGCACCCCCTCCACGCGCGGGTGCTGCACAAGGGCGAGAGCGTGCTGGTGCCCGAGGTCGACGCGGACTTCATCGCGAGCCGGCTCGACCCCGCCGACCGCGGCGCCGTCCTCGCGCTCGGCATCCGCAGCATGCTCATGGTGCCGCTGCGCGCGTACGGGCGCATCCTCGGGGCGCTCACGATCCTGCGCCGGGGGGAGAACCCCGGGACCCTCGGCGAGCGCGACATCGCCCTCGCCGAGGCCCTGGCGGGCCACGCGGCCTCGGCCCTCACCAACGCCCGGCTGCTGGCGGCCGAGCGGGAGGCGCGCGCCGAGGCCGCCCGCGCCGAGTCGGCGCGGCGCGAGACCCTCGAGCAGCTGCGGGTCAGCGAGGCCCGCTACCGCCGGCTCATCGAGGGCACCACCGAGGCGATCTGGATGCTCGACGCCGGGCAGCGCATCTCCTTCGCCAACGCCCGCGCCGCCGAGCTGCTCGGCTACGACGCCCCCGCCGACCTGATCGGCCTGGGCATCGACGCCTTCCTCGACGCCGACGAGAGCGCGGCGACGGCGGCGCAGTTCCGGCGACGGCGCGACGGCGAGGGGGGCCAGGTCGAGGCGCGCCTGCGCCGCCGCGACGGCGCGCCGGTGTGGGTGCTGGTCGAGTCGACGCCCTTCTTCGACGCCGCCGGCCGCTACGAGGGCCTGCTCGCGATGGCCATGGACGTCACCGCGCGGCGCGCGGCCGAGGAGGAGCGCGCGCGGCTCGCGGCCATCGTCGAGTCCTGCGACGAGGCGATCCTCGGCAAGGACCTCGACGGCCGCATCACCAGCTGGAACGCCGGCGCCGAGCAGCTCTACGGCTACAGCCGCGCGGAGATGCTGGGCCGCCCCGCGGCGCTGCTGGTGCGCCCCGACCGCCCCGACGAGGAGGCCGGGCTCCTGGCGCGGGTCGCGCGGGGCGAGCGCGTGGTGCACTTCGAGACCGAGCGCGTCTGCCGCGACGGCGCGACGGTGCCCGTGAGCCTCTCGGTCTCGCCGATCCGCGACGCCGACGGCAAGGTGGTCGGGGCCTCGTCGATCGCGCGCGACCTGTCGGCGCAGCACCGGGCGGCCGCGGCGAGCGCCGAGTCGGCGCGGGTGCAGCAGCTCTTCTTCGCGTCGAGCCCGGTGCCGATCGTGCTCTTCGACGCGGTCACGCTCGAGTTCGTCGCGGTCAACGACGCCGCGATGACGCTGTACGGGTACGGGCGGGAGGAGTTCCTGCGGCTGCGGCTCACCGACCTCCGGCTGCCGACCGAGGCCTCCACCGGGGCGCTCGTCTGCGGCGAAGGGACCGAGGAGTGGCGCGGCGGCGCGACGCACCGGCGCAAGGACGGCACGACCTTGCAGGTCGAGATCCAGTCGCGGCCCCACCGGCTCGACGGGCGCGCGGTGCGCATGGCCGTCTTCCAGGACGTCACCGACAAGCAGCAGCTGGAGGCGCAGCTCCGCCAGTCGCAGAAGATGGAGGCCGTGGGCCGCCTCGCGGGCGGCGTCGCGCACGACTTCAACAACCTCCTCTCGGTCATCCTCGGCTACGCCGAGCTCGCCATCGGCGACCTGCGGCCGGGCGAGCCGATGCGCGACGACCTCGGGGAGATCAAGCGCGCCGCCGAGCGCGCCGCGGGCCTCACGCAACAGCTGCTGGCCTTCAGCCGGCAGCAGATCCTGGCGCCGCGGGTGCTCGACCTCGCGGAGGTCGTCGCGGGCACCGAGAAGATGCTCCGCCGCCTCGTGGGCGAGGACGTCGCGCTCACCCTCCTCGCGGCGCCGGGCGCGGCGCTGTGCCGGGTCGACCCGGGCCAGGTCGAGCAGGTGGTGATGAACCTCGTCGTCAACGCGCGCGACGCGATGCCCGCGGGCGGCCAGCTGACCATCGAGACCTCCGCGATCGACCTCGACGTGGCCTACGCCGCCGAGCACCTCGACGTCGCCGCGGGCCGCTACGTGCTGCTCTCGGTGACCGACACCGGCTGCGGCATCGACAAGGCGACGATGGCGCGCATCTTCGAGCCCTTCTTCACGACGAAGGAGAAGGGGAAGGGCACCGGCCTCGGGCTCTCGACGGTGTTCGGCATCGTCAAGCAGTCGGGCGGGCACGTCTGGGTCTACAGCGAGCCCGGCGTCGGGACGACCTTCAAGGTCTACCTCCCGCGGGTCGACGAGCGCGCCGAGGCCCTCCCGCCGTCCGCGCCGCTCGCGTCGACCGACCACGGCACCGAGACGGTGCTGCTGGTCGAGGACGAGGAGGCCGTGCGCAACCTCGTGCGCCAGGTGCTGCGCCGCGGCGGGTACCACGTCATCGACGCGGCCAACGCGGGCCAGGCGCTGCTGCACTGCGAGCAGTTCGGCGCGCGCATCCACCTGCTGCTGACGGACGTGATCATGCCGCAGATGAGCGGCCGCCAGCTCGCCGAGCGGCTCGCGCCGATGCGGCCCGACATGCGGGTGCTCTACATGTCGGGCTACACCGAGAACTCCATCGTGCACCACGGGGTGCTCGACGCCGGCATCGCGTACCTGGCGAAGCCGGTGACGCCCGCGCGGCTGTTGAAGAAGGTGCGCGAGGTGCTCGACGCGGCGCGGTGATAGCGTCGCGGGCCTATGGGCGAGCGCGCGGCGGGGCGGCGGGTGGCGATCGTGGGCGCGGGCATCTCGGGCATCGCCCAGGCCCACGTCTTCCGGAAGAACGGCTTCGACGTGGCGGTCTTCGAGAAGTCGCCCGAGGTGGGCGGCGTCTGGGCGCTCGCGTACCCCGACGTGCGCCTCCAGAACCAGGACTTCCAGTACCACCTCTCGGACGTGCCCTGGCCCTTCGCGGCCGACGACCACCCGACGGGCGAGCAGATCCGGCGCTACTGGTCGGGCGCGGCCGCGGCGCTGGGCATCGACGTGCGGCTCGGCCACGAGGTGGTCGCCGCCGCGCGCCGTGAGGGCGGCGGGTGGGCGGTCACCGCGCGCCACGACGGCGCGACCGCGACGCACGAGTGCGACTACCTCGTCGTCGCGGTGGGCCAGTACGCCGACGGCAAGCGGCGCCCGGCCTTCGAGGGCGAAGGCGACTTCCGCGGCGAGGTCGGCACCGAGCGCGACGTGCGCTCGCTGGAGTCGTTCCGCGGGGCGCGCGTGGTGGTGGTGGGCTTCGGCAAGAGCGCCCTCGACATGGCGACGCTGGCCGCCGGGCGCGGCGCCGCGGTGCACCACGTCTTCCGCACGCCCCGCTGGACGCTCCCGCGGCACATCCTCGGCGTCCACTCGAGCTGGTTCCTCTTCAACCGCTTCGGCTCGGTGATGATGACCAGCTGGGCGCACCCGACCGCCGCCGAGCGCTTCGTGCACCGCCGCCTGCGCCCCGCCGTGGGCGCGTTCTGGGGCGCGCTGGGCGACCTGATCCGCTGGCAGACCCGCCGCGCCGCGCGGGGCGCCGGGCCCGAGGGCGCCGCCCGCATCGAGGCGCTGCTGCCCCCGCACGGGCTGCTGCGCGACCTGCGCTCGGCCGCCGCGCTCACGCCCGACGACTACCTCGCCCACGTCGCCGCGGGGCGCATCGAGCCGCGCTGCGCGGGCCTCGCGGGCTTCGACGCCGACGGCGTTCGCCTCACCGACGGCACCCGCCTCGCCTGCGACCGGGTGGTGCTCTCGCTCGGCTCCGAGAGCCCGCGCTTCCCCTTCCTGCCGGCGGCCGACCGCGCGCTGCTGGAGGCCGAGCCCGACGGCCCGCAGCTCTACCGGCACCTCATCCACCCGCGCATCGCCGGCGTGGGCTTCGCGGGCTTCAACCACGGGTTCCTGCACGTGCCGGCGGCGGAGGTGGGCGCGCAGTGGCTGTGCTGCCTGCTGCGCGGCGAGCTCACGCTGCCGTCGCCCGAGGCGATGGAGCGCTCGATCGACCGCGTGCGCGCGTGGAAGCGCGAGCACATCGCCTTCGAGCCGTCGCGCTCGTGCGCGATCAACACCCGCTACCAGCAGTACCTCGACATCCTCCTGCAGGACCTCGGCGTCTCGCCCTACCGCAAGCTCCCCAACCCGATCGCGGAGGTCTTCGGCCGCTACGGGTCGGCCGACTACGCGGGCGTCGTCGACGAGGTGCGCCGCGGCGGGTCGCGCCTGCGCGCGGTGCTGCCGCTCGACACCTGAGGCCGGGGCGCGGGGCCCGGAGGGCGGGCTACGGCTTCGGGTGCGCGGCGAAGAAGGCCCACACGGCCTCGCCCCAGCGCCGGTCGAAGGTCGGGCCGTGGGTGCCGCCGTGGATGGTCCAGAGCTCGACGTCGGCGGCGCAGCCGCGCCATTGGAGACGGTCGGTCTCCGGCCCCGCGAGGGTCGGCTCGAGGTCGATCGGCGCGAGCGCGAGCGCCGCGTCGCCCGAGCAGCGGTTGCGCGCGCCCCACACCCCGACCGTCGCGAGCGCGGAGGGGTAAGGTCCCATCGGCGTGATGCCGCCCTCGTACTGGATCACCGCGTCGCCGTCGCCGTGCACCTGCAGCACGGCGACCGGCGCGCTCGGGGCGCACCGCGCGGCGTCGGCCCAGTTGGCGCCCGCGAGCGAGGCGATCGCGGCGACGCGGTCGGCGCGGTCGCAGGCCATGCGGTGCGACATGAAGCCGCCGGTCGAGTGGCCGGCGAAGTAGATGCGCCGCGGGTCGACGGCGAAGCGGGCGCTCATGTCGTCGACCACCGCGGTGAGGTAGGCCACGTCGTCGACCCCCGTGTGGAAGACGTCGTGGCAGGCGTCGGTGGCGTTCCAGAAGGGATTGCCCGTCTGGTCGACGAGGCCGCCGGGCGTCGCGAGCAGGAAGCCGTGCGCGTCGGAGAGCGGGACGAAGTTGAAGTACGCCTCGATCTGCGAGGGCGTGATCGCGTAGCCGTGCAGCAGCACCACCAGCGGCATCGCCACGCCGTCGCGGTACGACGGCGGCACGTGGGCGGCGTAGGGCCGCGCCTGCACCAGCGGGCTCGCGTCGCGGTCGTCGTCCGCATCCTCCGGGAAGACGAAGGAGCTGTCGGCGGCCGGGAGCGATCCGTCGGGCGGCGGCGGTCGGTCGACGAGCGGCGCGGCGTCGACCGCCGCGTCCGCCGGGGAAGCGTCGGACGGGGACGCGGCGTCGGACGTGGGCACGGCGTCGGAGGGGGACGCGAGGTCGGTCGGAGCCGCGGCGTCGAACGGGGACGCGGCCCCGGCGCACCCGGCGGTCGCGACGAGGGCCAGGGCGAGGCGGCGCAATGCGAGGAGGTTGGGCACCGGAAAGTAGCGCTAGCACGCATACTTACGGGCCGAGCAGGCGGGCTCTCGGGTGTGGCGCGCGGCGCGCAGCGACGGTGGATCCGCGGCGCGGGCAAGCGCCGCAAAACGCGCCGTCCCGCGTGTCGCGCGCGGAACCCGGGCCACGGAGCGGCGCCTCCGCCCTCCCCACGATTTCGTGCGGGGCGACGCCGGCGCGGTCGTCGCGGGGCCTACGGCGCGGGGGTGCCCGCGTCGGGGGTCGGGAAGGCCACGACGACCTCGATGTCGAGGGTGCCCTGCACCGACCCCGGGAAGCGCAGGCGCCGCGCCGCCGCCACGACGCAGCCAGTGACGGCGGCGTTGGGCGCGGCGAAGGAGCTGCCGCGCGACGTCGCCGAGGCGATCTGCCCGTTGGCGTCGGTGGCGAGGCGCAGCGAGACGGTGCCGGGGACGGCGGTCGGGTTGCACGCCGCGAAGCGCGCGAGGTTGCGCGCCAGCACGCCGCGCACGATGGCGGTGGCGGGCGACGGCACGACGCGCAGCGCGTTGAAGGAGAGGGCCGGGGGCGGCGGGGTCTGCGCGGCGGCCGGGGCCATCGCGCCGAGCGCGGCCACGGCGAACAGGGAGGCCAGGCGGGGTCGGTTCATGGCGGCGGAGTAGAGCACCGCGGGTCGCGCCCGATCAACGGCGGCCCTCGCGGCGGGGCGCCGGGCGGGCTACTCCTGCGGTCGCCATGGGATTCCGATTCTCGAAGAGCCTGAAGCTGCCCGGCGGGTTTCGCCTCAACGTCGGCGCCAAGGGCGTCGGCGTGTCGTGGGGCGTCCGCGGCTTTCGCGTGGGTGTAGGGCCCAACGGCGCGCGCTACACGGCCTCGGTGCCGGGCACCGGGGCGTCGTGGTCGGGCGCCCTCGGCGGGGC
>JAQBQI010000352.1 GCA_028287085.1 Myxococcaceae bacterium | reverse complement strand
GCGCCCGCGCTGCTGCTGCGCACTCTGCTCACCGTCTGCGAGGAGCGCGGCGCTACCCTCGCGTCGCCATGACCACCGCCCTCCCGCGCGCGCGCAACGCCGCCATCGACGCGCTCCGCGGCGCCGTGATGGTGCTGATGGCCCTCGACCACGCGCGCGACTTCTTCGCCGACGGCTTCCGCAGCGAGCCGACCAACCTCGCGACGACCACCGCCGCGCTCTTCTTCACCCGCTGGATCACCCACTTCTGCGCGCCGGTCTTCGTCTTCCTGGCGGGCACGGCGGCCTTCCTCTACCGCGACAAGAACGGCCCCGCGGCGGGCTCGCGCTTCCTGCTCACGCGCGGCCTGTGGCTGGTCTTCCTCGAGCTCACCGCGATGCGCCTCGGGTGGACCCCGGACCCCTTCTACCGCTTCACCCTGGCCCAGGTGATCTGGGCCATCGGCTGGTCGATGGTGGCGCTCGCCGCGATCAGCCGCCTGCCCTTGCGCGCGGTCGCCCTCACGGGTGCAGTCATCATCGGAGCGCACAACCTCCTCGACGGTGTGAAGACCTCCGCCTTCGGGAGCTTCGGCTGGCTCTGGAAGATCGCCCACGACGGCGGGATGCTCGAACCCGTCCGCGGCCACCAGCTCTACGTCGCCTACCCGGTACTCCCGTGGATCGGGGTCATCGCACTGGGTTATGCCTTCGGCGCGTGGATGAAGTTGCCATTGGAGGAGCGCCGTCCGCGCACGCTGCGGCTGGGAATCGCCGCGACGGCGGCCTTCGTGCTGCTGCGCGGGATCAACCTGTATGGCGATCCGGTGCGCTGGTCGGTGCAGCCGCGGGGGGCGTTGTTCACGGTGATGTCATTCATCAACTGCGACAAGTACCCGCCGTCGCTGCTCTATGCATTGATGACCCTGGGGCCGGCGCTGGTGGCGTTGGCGCTGCTCGACGGCGCGAAGCCGGGGCGGGTCACGCGGGTGCTGACGGTGTTCGGGAGTGTTCCGTTGTTGTATTACTTCGCGCACCTGGTGGCGATGCGCTGGACGGGACTGGCCATCTCGTACTCGCGGGTGGGGTCGGAGGTGATCAGCTCGCGCGGGCGCACGGGGCTCGGGCTGTGGGCGGCGTACGTCGGGTGGGTCGCGGTGGTGGCGGCGCTGTACCCGCTGTGCCGGTGGTTTGCCGAGGTGAAGTCGCGGCGGCGCGATTGGTGGTTGAGCTATCTGTGACGGCTGCGCGCTCGGAGGGAGTGGCTTGCCGTCATTGGGTCGCACGAGCCATGAGCAGCTCCGATAGTCTCCGCGCCCGATGAGCCCGACGGTCGAAGCGCGCGCCGACGACGGCCGCCCCCGCGAGTGCGACCTCGTGCTCAAGGGCGGCATCACCAGCGGCATCGTCTACCCGAGCGCCATCGCCGCCCTCGCCGCGCGCTTCACCCTGCGCAACATCGGCGGCGCCTCGGCCGGCGCCATCGCCGCCGCCGTCGCCGCCGCGGCCGAGCACCGGCGCCGCCGCGAGCCCGCGAGCGACCCCTTCGCCGAGGTGCGCGGCCTCGCCGCCGAGCTCGCCGAGGGGCAGAACCTCCAGCTCCTCTTCACCCCCCAACGCCGCACCGCCCCCGCCTGGAACATCCTCCGCCCGCTGCTCCTCTCGGAGCGCTGGAGCCGCAAGCTCGCGGGCGTCTTCTTCGGCGTCCTCGGCAGCGCGGGCGCCCTCTTCCTCGCGCTCACCGCTGTCGTCCTCTACCTCTCCCACGCGGGCGCGCTCGTCTGGGCGCTCACCCTCGCCTTCGTCTTCACCGCCGTCACCGCGCTACAGATCGCCCGCGCCTGGCGCTCGCTCGAGGCCAACGAGCTCGGCCTCTGCACCGGCATGCCCGACGCCGGACCCCGCGCGGTCGCCGCCATGACCGACGCCGAACGCCGCGTGCTCATCCCCTGGCTGCACCTGAAGATCCAGCGCATCGCGGGCCTCGCGCTCGACCGCCCGCTCACCTTCGGCGACCTCTGGGGCGCGCCCGACGCCCTCACTGATCCCGTCGAGCTCGCCGCCCACCACGACGCCCAGTGGAACGGCCAGACCCCCCGCGCGATCACCCTCGAGCTGCTCACCACCGACCTCACCACCGGGCGCCCGCAGCGCGTGCCCTTCGACGACGAGCTCTTCGTGCGCCCGGCCGACCTGCGCCGCCTCTTCCCCGCCGAGGTCGCCGACTGGATCGTCGCCCGCGGCGCCCCCTGCCCCGCCGACCCCGCGCTCATCCAGCTGCCCGCCCCGTGGGATCTCCCCGTGGTCTTCGCCGTGCGCCTCAGCCTGAGCTTTCCGCTGCTCTTCAGCGTGGTGCCGCTCTACCGCCAGACGCCCGGCGAGATGCGCCGCTGCTGGTTCTCCGACGGCGGAATCCTCAGCAATTTCCCCATCCACCTCTTCGACCAGATGCTGCCCGACCGGCCCACCTTCGGGATCAACCTCCGCCACGACTTCGGCCCCGCCGAGCCCGACGAGGCCCGCGTCGTCTTCGCCTCGCCGGGCGACGGCGTCGAGCTCTACGACCCCTTCGGCCGCGACCGGCCGCGCCTCGTCGACTTCGCCCTCGCCATGCTCCGCGCCCTCCAGGTCTGGCAGGACCACAGCCAGATGCAGCTCCCCGGCTTCAGCGACCGCATCGTGCACCTGCGCCTGCGCCCCTCGGAGGGCGGGCTCAACCTCAGCATGCCGCCCGCCCTCATCGCGCAGCTCGGCCGCCTCGGAACGCGCGCCGGCGAGGCCCTCTGCGCGCGCTTCGCCGTCGAGCGCAGCGCCGACCCCGCGACCGGCGAGCCCACCGAGACGGCGTGGGACGCGCAGCGCCGCATGCGCTTCCGCTGCGCCGCCGCGATGCTCGGCCGCGTCGCGAGCAAGATGAACCTCGTGGCCGACGACTAAGCCGCGCTGATGGCCACGGAGAATGTCGGCGCCACCGCCAGCCCGCGTCGTTGGAGCAGCGCCGCCCAGGTGCGCTCGGCCACCGCGCTCATCGACGCGGTGTGCGCGCAGGGACGGCGCATCGAGGCCATCGTCGACCCCGACGACCGCCTCGACCACGACGCCCCGCGGCCGCACTCGACGCTGCGCATCACCTCGCGCCACCAGGGGTGACATCAGTCTCCGCGGGCGCATGAGCCCCCGGGCCCTACACTCGGCCGCATGGCCAGACACTCCACCGGCGCCGCGGGCGCCCTCCTCATCGTCGGCGCGTCGATCGCGGCCTCGGTCGCGACCACCTCCTTCACGGCGCGACCGGCGCCCTCGGCGAGCGCGACCACCACGGTCGTGCGCGCGACCCCCAACGTGCTGCGCTCGGTGCAGGAGCTCGCCCGCCTGGAGAGCGTGACCTTCCACATGGAGCGAGTGATCGACCTCCGCGACGAGCAGGAGCACGCCTTCGGGCTGGTGCATGCGGAGGACTCGATCCTGCTGGTGGCGGTGGGCGAGGTGATCGCGGGCGTCGACCTCGCGGCGCTGCGCCCGGAAGACGTGACGGTCGACGCGGTCGCTCACCGGGCGGTGCTGACGCTGCCGTCGCCGACGGTGTTCTCGGCGCGGCTCGACGGCGCGCGCACGCACGTGCACAGCCGCAGCACCGACGTGATGGCGCGGCGGTCGGAGTCGCTGGAGACGCGGGCGCGCGCCGAGGCCGAGCGCTCGATCGCACAGGGAGCCCTGGAGGCGGGCATCCTCGACCGCGCGAAGACGAGCGCGGCGCACACCGTCGGCAGCCTGGTGCGCGCGCTGGGCTACAACGAAGTGGAGATTCGCTGGCGCTGAG
>JAQBQI010000339.1 GCA_028287085.1 Myxococcaceae bacterium | reverse complement strand
GCGCGGCGGCCGACGGCGGGCTCTGGGTGACGGGCGCGACCGACGTCGCGTACCGCCTCGACGGCGAGGCGTGGACGAGCTTCCCGCTGCCCGCGGGCACGGCGCTGCGCGGCCTCTGGTGCGGCGGCGCCGACGTGTGGGGCGCCGGCGACGGCGGCCGCGTCGCCCACTGGGACGGCACCGCCTGGTCGACGGAGACCGTCGGTCGCTCCGACCTCGCGGCGGTCTGGGATAGCGGCGCGGGCGAGCGCTGGGCCGTCGGCGCGGGCGGCGCGGCGCTGCGCTTCGGGCGCTAGCGACGCCCCGTATCGCCCCGGGCACACGGGTCTTCCAGCGCGCTGAGGGCCGTCGCTGCGGCGCTCCCTCCCCGCTGGCGGGCGACGCGCCGTCGTGATGCGATCGCGCATGTTCACCCCACGGCGCCTCACGCTCGTCGCCGGCCTGCTCGCGCTCGGGGGCTGCGGCGCGCGCACGGGCCTCCGGGTCGACCCGCCCGACGCCGCGGTCGACGCGCCCGACGCCTTCGACGCGCCCGACGTGGTCGACGCCTTCGACGCACCCGACGCACCCGACGTCCCCGACGTCCCCGACGTCCCCGACGTCCCTGATGTGCCCGACGTGCCGCCCCCGGACGTGTGCGTCACGCGCCGGTACATGCTGTCGCCGCAGCCGGCGGAGGCGCTGTTCCTGCTCGACCGCTCGCAGTCGATGAACACCTTCCTCGAGGGCTCGCTGCGCCGCTACGACGCGCTGCTGGACGCGCTGCGCTCGACGCTGCCGGCCTTCGCGGCGAGCGTCGCGATGGGCTCGATGCACTTCCCGTCGGCCAACGTCGGCTGCGACGTGCGCCTCCCCCTCGCGGTCGACGTCGCGGTCGGAACCTCCTCGACCATCATCTCCCGCTTCGCCGCCGCGGGCCTCGCGTCGGGCACGCCCACGACGGCGGCGCTCGACCTCGCGCGCACCACCCTGCTCGGTCGCCCGGGCGTCAACGTCTCGCGCTCGATCGTGCTGGCGACCGACGGCGCGCCCGGCTGCAACGCCGCGCTCGACCCGCGGGTGTGCACCTGCGCCGCGCCGACCCCGCCGGCGTGCACGGCGCGCAACTGCCTCGACGACGTGCGGGCGCTCGACGCGATCGGCCGCGCGCGCGACGGCGGCATCGCGGTGTACGTCATCGGCATCGACGACCCCGCGCAGCCGGTGCTCATCGACACGCTCAACCGCATGGCCGTCGCCGGCGGCCGCGCCCGCCCCGAGGGCACCGGCCTGCCGCGCTACTACAGCGTGCGGCGCATGGCCGACCTCACCGAGGCGCTCGACTCGGTGCGCCGCTCGCTGGCGGCCTGCGTGCTGCGCTACGCGGGCCCGCCGGCCGACGCGGGTCGCATCACGGTGGTGGTGGCGGGCCGCGACCGCCCGCGCGACCCGACCCGCACCAACGGCTGGGACTGGAACAACGACGACCGCACCGAGGTGGCCCTCTACGGCGACGCCTGCGCCGCGGCGGGCCCCGACGTGCCGACCGCCGCCGAGGTGCGCTGCGACGTCACCGCGCCGCCGTGACGGCCGCCCGCGAGACCCCCATCCTCCTCCTCTTCTCCCATCCTTGCGCCCCTTGCGCCCTTGCGGTTTTTCTCCCTCCTCCCCAGACGCCCATCACACCGACACGGTGACCCGCCCATCGCCGGAATGCAGCGCGCCGCGCGCGTCGTTCACCGGGTGCACCCACCCACCAGGAGCACCCACCCGATGAGACTCAGCGCCTCGCTTCTCGGCTTCGGCGTCCTCGCGCTCGCGACCTCGATCGCCTCGGCCGACCCGCCCAACGGCCCGCCGCCCGGCGGCATGCGCCGGGGCCCCCCGCAGGCCGCCTTCGACGCCTGCGCCAACCTCTCGCAGGGCGCCGCGTGCACGGTGCAGGTCCCCGACCGCACGCTCCAGGGAACCTGCGAGACCTTCCCCGACCGCGGCCTCGCCTGCCGCCCCGCCGGCATGGGCGGACCGCCCCCGCAGCGGTAGCGCCCTCCCCTCCCTCTGCGGCGGTGATATCCCTTCCGCCGCGATGCTCCCCCTCGACGTGCGCGGCCTCGACTTCGCCCCGGTGATCCACCTCCCGCCCGGCTACGAGGTCTACGACTTCACCGAGGGCTACGACCCCGCGCGCGCCCTCGGCTCCCGCTACGGCGTCGGCCGCTACGACGAGAAGCGCCGCGGGATGTACACCACCGCCCTCTTCGCCGGCGCCCGCGACATCCACGTCGGCGTCGACCTCGCCGCGCCCGTCGGCGAGGCCGTGCACGCCTTCTTCGACGGCACCGTGCACCGCTTCGGCCACAACCCCGCTGACGGCGACTACGGCCACACGCTCATCACCCAGCACACCCTCCACGGCCGCCTCGTGTGGGCCCTCCACGGCCACCTCTCGGCGCGCTCGCTCGAGGGCCGCTACGAGGGCCAGCCCGTGGCGCGCGGCGAGGTCATCGCCTGGGTCGGCGACCGCCACGAAAACGGCAACTGGAACCCCCACCTGCACTTCCAGCTCTCGCTCGTCCGCCCCGAGGTGGCCGACCTCCCCGGGGCCGTGAGCGACGCCGACCGCGCGCACGCCCTCACCCTCTACCCCGACCCCAGGATGGTGCTCGGTCCGCTCTACTGAGCCGTCTCCGCCCGCGTCTGCATCCTGGGCTCTGGGGCGGGCCGCAGGTCGGTCTGGGATGGCGCCTGGCGCGCGCCCGCCTGAGCCGCGCGGCCGGTTCGCTTCGTTCCGGCCTTCTCGTACCATCGGCGCCTCCACCGGAGGGACGACCATGGCGAAGGCGAAGAGGGCAGCGAAGAGGGCGCCGGAGTCTCCGATCGAGCGCGCCGCGCGCACGGCGGCGGCCGACAACGAGGCGAAGCTCGCGTCGCTGCTCGCGGCGATCCGCGAGCACGTGATCGAGATCGGCGCGCGCTTCTACGACATCGGCGTCGCGCTCAAGCAGATCGTCGACGAGAAGCTCTACGCCGTCCGCCGCCACCGGAGCCTGGCGGCGCTGGTGACGGGCGAGAAGCTGATGTCGCCGCGGCAGGCGATGAAGCTGGTGGCGGTGGCGCGCAAGGTGAAGCGCGAGCACGCCCTCGCGCTGGGGCTGGAGAAGACCTACGCGCTGCTGGGCTACGCCGACGCGACGCCCGCGGCCGACAGCGTCGCCGGGCTGCTCGAAGCGGGCGCCACCGTCGGCGGTCGGGCCGTGCACAAGGCGAGCGTGCGGGAGATCGCCGCGGCGACGAAGGCAGTGCGGACCGACGCGCAGGCGCAGCGGCCGCGGACCGAGCGCGCGAAGGCGAACGCGCGGATCGAGCGCGCCGTGGCGGCGGGACTGCGCGCGGGGGGATTGCCGAAGGCGGCGATCACGGTGGGCACGGCGCGAGTGCGGCTCGACCTGCCCAGGGACCTCGTGGAGCGGTGGATGGCGAGGCGCTGAAGTGCAGACGTCTGCGCGCGGGCCGTCCCGGCGAGCGGCCCGCGGCGAGGGCGACGCTTGACAAGCGCGTGTCGGTGCCGCGTTGTGCGCCCCTCGAAAGCCCATGGCCGACGTCGACGTGATCGTGGTGGGGGCGGGGCACAACGGACTGATCGCCGCGGCGTATCTGGCCCGCGCCGGGATGCGCGTGGCGGTGCTCGAGCGCCGCGCGAACCTGGGCGGCGCCGCGGGCACCGTCGAGCTCTGGCCCGGTCACCGCGTGGACGTGGGCGCGAGCGCGCACGTCGTCTTCAAGCAGACCGGCATCGCGGAGGACCTCGGCCTGGCCGAGCACGGCCTGGAGTACCTGGAGTTCGACCCGCAGTACGTCGCCCAGTTCCCCGACGGCACGGCCATCCACTTCTGGCGCGACCTCGACCGCACCTGCGAGAGCATCGCGCGCCTCTCGCCCGGAGACGCCGAGGCCTACCGCCGCTTCGTGCACACCTGGGCGCCCGTCGGGCCCTTCTTCCTCGACCTCTTCTCGTCGCCCGCGTCGGTCTCCGGCGCCGCCGCCCGCGTCTGGGCGCAGCTCCGCCGCGGGGGCCCCGGCGCCGTCGAGCTCCTCGCCGGCCTGGCCTCGTCCCCGCGCGCGCTCCTCGACAAGTACTTCCGCGACCCGCGGCTGCGGGCCGCGCTCGCCTTCTCCGCCGCGCAGACGGGCGTCCCCACGAACACCGCCGGGGCCGGCGCGACGGTGCTCTGGCGGGCGATGGGCCACGCCTGGGGCAACCCGACCCCGCGGGGCGGCTCCGGCGCGCTCGCCGAGGCGCTGCACCGCAAGCTCGCCTCCCTCGGCGCGACGGTGCTCCCGGCGCAGCCCGCGCGGGCCGTGCGGGTCACCGCGGAGGGCGTCGAGGTCGACACCGACGCCGGCACCCTCGGCGCCCGCGCCGTGGTGATGGCGACGCACCTCACGACCACCCTCGACCTCCTCGGCGACGCGCTCCCCGCGCGCACGGCGGCGCGCCTCCGGGCGGTCCCGCTCGGCAACGGCTGCGGCGTCACGCTGCACCTCGCGACCGGGGCACTGCCCGACTACCCCGCGCTCCCCGACGGCGGCGCCGCCGCCCACCGCGCGGTCCAGGTCTTCTGCCCGTCGCCCGAGCACCTCGACCGCGCCTACGAAGACTTCCTCGCGGGCCGACCGGCGCGCGAACCCGCCGTCGCGATCACCTCCCCGAGCGCCTTCGACGCCACCCGCGCGCCGCCCGGCCGCCACGTCCTGTCGCTCTGGGCCCAGTGGTACCCCTACGCGCTCGCCGACGGCCGGCGCTGGGACGACATCGCCGACGCCGAGGCCGAGCGCATCCTCGACGCCGTCGCCGCGTACGCCCCCGGCCTGCGGGCGAGCATCCGCGAGCGCAGCTTCGGCTCGCCCGTCGTGATCGAGCGCGACCTCGACCTCGCGCGCGCCAACCTCATGCACCTGCCCATGACCCCCGACCGACTGCTGACCTCGCGCCCCGTCCGGGGCTACGCCCGCCACCGCCTCGCGCCCCGGGTCTACGTCACCGGCGCGAGCACCCACCCCGGCGGCGGGGTCATCGGCACCTCCGGGCGGCTCGCCGCCGACGCGGTGCTGCG
>JAQBQI010000331.1 GCA_028287085.1 Myxococcaceae bacterium | reverse complement strand
CCGGTCGCATCACCGTCCCCCTCGCCCGCGCCGGCGCCGCCGTCGTCGCCGTCGAGCGCGAGCCCGCCATGCTCGCCGGCCTCCGCGACCGCCTCGCCCGCGCAGCCCCCGAGGTCGCCGCGCGCGTCACCGTCGTCCCCGGCGACGCCACCACGCTCTCCCTCGATGCGCGCTTCGACCGCGTGCTCTTCCCCTTCAACGGCCTCGCCCACCTGCACACCGCGGCCGAGCAGTCGGCCTTCTTCCGTCGCGTGCGCGAGCACCTCGCGCCCGGCGGGCTCTTCGCCTTCGACCTCTGGCTCCCGGAGCCCCGGCTGCTCCAGGGCGACGTGCTCGAGAGCGGCCGCTTCCTCGACCCGACCACCCGCCAGCCGGTCACCCTGCGCGAGGACTTCGCCTACGACGCCCTCACCCAGGTGCTCACCACGCAGCTCACCCTCAGCCCCGTCCTCGACCCCGCCGCCGCCCAACGCTGGACCATCTCGCAGCGCCAGTTCTTCCCCGAGGAGACCCGCGCGCTGCTCGCGGCCCACGGCTTCGACCTGCGCTGGCGCACCACGCGCTGGCGCCTCCCGGCCGACCTCGCCGAGCGCCGACTCGACGTCGAGGCGCCCGACGAGCGCGGGGCGATGCTCGCGTACGTCTGCGCGCTCGGCTGATTCAAGCGGGGCGAGGGCCCTCCCCCCAATCAGTCGCGCGCGCCCGCGTCCATCGGAGTACGCGCCGGAGGCATCGCAGCGTCCATGGCGACGCCCGCGTCGACGGGCCCCTCGCCCATGACGCCGGTGGTCGGCTCGACCGCCGTCGCGTCGGGGCCGGCGTCGCGGTGGCGCCCGGGGTTGCTGCCGTTGAGCAGCGCATCGGCCGCCTGGATCAGGGGCAGCCGCGCGCGGGCGCCCTCCATGTAGCGCGCGGGGTCGAGCACCACGTAGGGGGCGCGGCCGGCGAGCTCGCGGTCGGCGTTCTCGCGCTCGAGCCAGCGGATGATCTTGGGCATCGCGGCGACGCTCCACGGGTGCGTGTCGTGGAGGAGCACGGTGCCTCCCGCATGGTTGCCCAGGTTGGTGATCACCCGCTGCGCGACCGACTCGGCGTCGTTGACCAACAGGTAGTCGTGCGGGTCGATGGACCACATCCAGAGCTCGTTGGCCTTGGAGACGAGGTGGCGGCGCACGTCCTCGCTGTAGGCGCCGTAGGGGGGACGGAAGAGGTGCGGGCGCTGGCCGAGCACCTCCTCGATGAGGTCGGCGTTGTGCTCGATCTCGTAGCGCACGCGCTCGGGCGTGAGCGTCGGGAGCTGGAGGTGGTGCACCGTGTGGTTGCCGATGACGTGGCCCGCCGCGAGGGTGTCGCGGAGGATCTGCCGGGCGCGCGTGCGGAGGGGCTCCTCGCTCGACTCGAGGCGCCAGCCGCAGACGAAGAAGGCGGCGTGGATGTTGGCGCGCGCGAGCATCGGGAGCAGGCGGTCGGTGGTGCCGGGGTTGGGGCCGTCGTCGAAGGTGAAGAGCACCTCGCGGGAGCCGGGGCGCCCGAGGGAGAGGTCCCACCCCCAGCGGAGGCGCGCCTCGGGGTTGAGCAGCGCCGGGGGCCACGAGGGCGGGCGGCGCGACGCGTCGGGGGGGATGACCATGCCGAGGGGCTCGATCTGGCCGGCGTCGTTTACCGAGGCGAGTAAGCGCGGGAGGACGGGGATGCGCAGGGGCACGCCGTCGAAGCCGGGCCGCGGGGCGGAGGAGAGCGCCATGAGGGCGCCGGTGATGACGGCGGCGCCGACGGCGAGCAGGGCGGCCGCGCGGTAGGCGAGGGCTTGCGAGCGCTGGCGGGCTTGGTGGCGGCGGCGTCGACCCATCGGATGCGGTGGACGGGGGCTCTATCCGATCGGCCGCGGGGGCGCCACCAACCGGACCTCCGCGGAACCGATGGGCGGAGCTTGCACGGAACTTTCCGCGCGGGGCGGCGGGCGCTTAGCATCCGCGGCCATGTTTACGATCCGTTCGCGGCGGGACCTGTCGCTGCTGTTGGAGCGGCAGATGACCGCGGCGTCGACCCGGGGGGGTGGGCCCGCGATCGACGAGGACATCGAGGCGCGCACGGCGCTGAAGACCTTCCTGCTGGAGGCCCACGGGCGCATGCGCTCGGACCCCTTCCCCGCGCTGCAAGACCTGTGTGGCCCGCTGGGCATCACGGTCGAGCGCACGGACGACGCGCACCTGATCGCGCTGTGGATGGGCGAGGAGGTGCAGCTCTGGCTGGACACCTCGGGCGGGCGCATCCACCGGCTGTACACGGTGGGCACGGCGAAGGACGCCGACCGCGTGCACGAGATGCTGGTGTCGGGCTCGGGGCTGCTGGAGTGCGTGTGGCTGCCGCCGCGCGCGCTGGAGACGCTCACGAAGGACCCCGCGTCGCGGATGGTGCTCTTCTCGCTGCGGCACGACCGCCGGCCGCTGCGGCGCACGCCCGACCTGGAGGGCATCGACTCGGTGACACTGCGCTTCTGGGGCCCGCGCGCCAAGGAGACGCTCGACAAGCTGCGGCACAGCGACGTGCTGCCGATGGCGACGAGCGTGTACAGCGTGCGGGTGCGCGTCGGCGACGACGAGAAGTACTGCCTGGCCGAGGTGTTCCACACGGGGAAGATCACGGCGATCGGGACCTCGTTCGCGGAGCACGAGCGCATCGTGTCGGCGCTGCTCGAGGAGCACGAGACGCTGGTGACGGCGCTGGAGGCGGCGCAGAGGACGCCGCGGCGGGTGATGATCCCGGTGAAGTGGACCCTCGACGACCTGGCCTACGGGGTGGGCCGGATGTTCTCGGGGACGGACCCCTTCCGCCTGTGGGGCATCCCCGAGCAGGTGGGGCCGGAGAGCTTCCAGATGCGCGCGGTCGACCTCGACGTGGGGCGCGTGGCGCTGTTCACGGTCGACCGCGAGGGGCTGTCGCTGCAGCTCGACGCGCGCACCCCGGCGTCGACGGCGATTCGCGTGGTGTCGGCGCTGCAGTACCACGTCAACGCCGACGTGCGGGACGACCTCATCTCGCCCGAACCGCTGCTGCAACTGGCGCTGCCCATCGCGGCCGAGCGGGGCGTCTTCAAGGAGACCTCGAAGCTGCACGACGTGGCGCGCGTGGTGCTCACCGAGGCCTGCGCGTGCCTGACGCGCGGCGCGCAGACGGTCACCACGGGGATGCTGCTGGAGAGCACCCACGGCAACGAGATGGCGACGCCGGCGCTGCACGACCTGACGCGGCGGGTGATGTCCGAGGCGGCGGCGCACGAGTGGCGCGCCTGGGTGAAGATCGTCGCGCTGCCCGAAGGGAAGACGGCGTGGCGCTTCGCTGATCCGCTGCCGACCGAGCGCAACCTGCGGCTGCGCGAGCTGCAGAAGATGAACCGCGCGGCGCAGCAGCTCGTGGCGCGCATGGAGGGCAAGGGCCTGGCGAAGTGGCTGCAGCTCTCCCTCTTCGGCCCCGAGGAGATGGTCACGCCGATCGTCGACGAGTGAGCGGCGATTCAGCGACGGACGCGCGGCCGCGGCTGGCGCGCGCGGTGGTGGCCCTCGGGGCGGTGAGCTTCCTCACCGACGTGGCGGCCGACATGGCGACGCCGTACCTGCCGCTCTTTCTCACGGCCACGCTGCACGCGGCGCCGTGGTGGGTCGGGCTGGTGGAGGGCGTCGCCGAGGCCACCGCGGCGGTGGTGAAGTACGTCTCCGGGCGGGTGTCCGACCGGATGGCCCACAAGAAGCCGCTGGTGCTGCTCGGCTACGGGGTGGCCAACCTCGCGCGGCCGCTGCTCGCGCTGGCCGTCGCGCCCTGGCAGGTGCTGGCGGTGCGCTTCGTCGACCGCGTGGGCAAGGGCATCCGCACGGCCCCGCGCGACGTGCTCATCGCGCGCGAGACGCCGGCGCAGCACCGGGCGTACGCCTTCGGGTTCCACCGCGGGATGGACAACCTCGGGGCGGTGTTCGGTCCGCTCGCGGCGATGGCCGTGCTGGCGGCCACCCACGACAACCTGCGCATGGTCTTCGCCGCGACGATCGTGCCGGGGATGCTCTCGCTCGCGGCGGTGGCCCTCTTCGTGCGCGAGACGCCGGTGGTAGAGACCGAGGCGACGAAGCAGGCCGCGGCCGACGACGCGCGGGCGCCGCTGCCGATCGAGCTCAAGCGCTTCCTGGTGCTGGTGGGGCTGTTCACGCTGGGCAACGCGAGCGACGGGTTCCTGATCCTGCGGGCGCACCAGCTCGGGGTGGCGACGCGGTGGCTGCCGCTGCTGTGGGGCGCGCTCTCGCTGCTGCGCGCGACGGCGACGGTGCCGGGCGGCTGGGTGGCCGACCGCGTCGGGCGGCCGCGCGCGCTGGCGCTGGGCTGGTGGCTGTACGCCGTGGCGTGGGCGGGCTTCGGGCTGGCGACGCGGCCGTGGATGGCGGGCGTCGCGCTGGTGATCTACGGCGCGTACTACGGGCTCACCGAGGGAACCGAGCGCGCGCTGGTGGCGACGCTGGCGGGCGAGCGCTCGCTGGGGCGGGCGTACGGGGCCTTCAACCTGGTGGCGGGGCTGGTGGCGCTGCCGGCGTCGCTGATGTTCGGCGCGCTGTGGAGCTACGGGCCGCGCATGGCCTTCGGCGCGGGGGCGGCCTTCGCGGCGGCCGCGGCGCTGGCGATGACGGTGCGCGCGCGGCGGGCGGCGTAGC
>JAQBQI010000327.1 GCA_028287085.1 Myxococcaceae bacterium | reverse complement strand
CGTCGCGCTCGTCGACCCAGGCGAGGCCGAGCTCCGCGGCCGGGCCGTGCACGAGCCGCGGCCAGCCGGAGAGACCGTCGGCGCTGGTCACGCGCAGCTCGGCGCCCACGCGCGCGCCCGCCGCGTCGAGCCGGGCGAAATAGATCTCGGCGTTGTCGGTGGCGCGGTCGTCCTCCCAGGCGAGGGCGAGCCCGCCGCCCTCGCCCGCGGGGATCGCCACCAGCGACGGCCGCGCCGTGTAGCCCAGCGCGTTGGTGCTCACCGTGACCGCCGCGCCGACGGCGGCCCCGGCGGCGCCCGACGGCGTGACGGACGCCACGCGGATCGAGCCCCCGCCCGAGACCGGCGCGCGGCTCCAGGCGATCCAGTAGCGGGCGCCGTCCCAGGCGATGGAGGGGGACTCGTTGGCGCCCGCCGCGACCGCGGGCTCGACGGTGACGCGGGTGATCGTCGGGAGCGTCACGCGCGGGGTCGTCGGGTCGCTGAAGCGCGCGAAGTAGATCTCCGGCGTGGCGTTGCGCAGGTCGGACCACGCGAGTCCGAACTCGCTGCCGGTCCACACGACGGAGGGCGTCAGCGAGTCGGCGAAGTCGCTGTCGACGTTGTTGCCCGGGCTGCCCTCGCGGTCGGCCCGCGAGCACTCCCCGACCGCGGCCGTCGGCGCAGGAGGAACCATCAGCGGCGGTGCGTCCGCGGGAGCAGCGTCGGCCGCCACGGGCACGTCCGCGGGAGTGGCATCGACGGAGGTGGCATCGACGGGAGTGGCGTCGACGGAAGTGGCATCGACGGAAGTGACATCGGCGGAAGTGGCATCGACGGAAGTGACATCGGCGGCCGCGTCGGGTGTGGGGCCGGCGTCCTCGGGTGGGGGCGCGTCGGGGGTGGCCCCGTCGGCGGGTGGTCGCGCGTCGGGCGGGCCCGCGTCGAAGCCGGCGTCGAAGCCGGCGTCGAAGCCGGCGTCGGACCCGAGATCGCTCGACGTCACATCACCCGCCGGAACCTGACCGGCGTCGCTGGCCGGGGTTCCATCGTCACAGCCCACGGCCAGGAGGCCGGCAAGAATCATCGATCGACGCAGCATCGTTGGGGGTCTCTTCGCTACACTTGTCGTTGGGGAAGGTCCGCGGTCGGCGCCGTCTCGGTCGCGCCCGCGACGCCTAGCTAGAGCCGCCCCCGGCGGAAGCTCATCCCCTCCGGTGCGCTTGGGGTGACCGACGCCCGCCTCGGCGCGACCTGAAGCGCGCGCCGCGGGCGTCGCGCTCGGACTCGCGGGGGGAGCGTCCCCCTCTGCTATCGGTCTGCTATCGGCCCCCCGCGCCTTGTCTGCGAGCCTCCCCCCTTCGGCCCGGCGTCCATCCGCGCGATTGCGGCCGGGCGTCGACCGTTCACGAGGGAGAATCCGATGCTCATTCCAAGGCTCAGGCGGGCCGCGCTCGCGACGCTCTGCGCGCCGCTGCTGCTCGCCGCCGGCTGTAGTTCGGGCGATACGCCCGCCGCTCCGGGCGGCCCGCCCACCGGCCGCGCGACGCAGCCGCTCATCTCCGACCAGCTGCACAACGGGGGCACGCCGGGCTTCCTCTTCCTGCCGCCGATGGTGCCGCGGCCCGCCCAGACGGGAGACTTCGTCCTCGGCGTCAACCCCACGGTGCGCATCGACGAGATCAACCCGGCGGGCCTCACGCTCCGCACCCTCGCGACCTTCACGGCCACCACCGGACCCAACCGCGAGCGGCTCCGCACCCACGTCGCGAACCAGCCCTGCGACGACGACGACGACGACGGCGACGGCGACCCCGAGGGCTACTACTACGCCCGCTGGAAGACCAACAACGCCAACCTCTCGGCCACCGCGCGCTACCGCGTGCGCGTCCTGGTGCCGACGACCGGCGGCGCCGCCCGCGAGATCGGCTTCGCGGACGTGGACGTCGTGCGCACCGAGCAGGAGTTCCGCTCGGTGGACACGGTGAACTTCACCCCGCTCCTCAACGGCCACCTCCTGCGCATCAAGTTTCGCATCGACCGCCCCGCGGTGGACCGCGACGCCGACGGCGTCTTCGACTGGCTCGACAACTGCCCCGCGCAGGCCAACGCCGCGCAGACCGACACCAACCGCGACGGCCAGGGCGACGCCTGCGAGTGCGTCGGCGTGACCTGCGTCGGCAGCGACCCCTGCCACGCGGCGGGCGCGTGCAACCCCGCCAACGGGATGTGCTCCAACCCCAACGCCCCCAACGGGACGGTGTGCCCGCTCGCCAACGTGCTGGGCGCCTGCACCAACGGCGTCTGCGGCGTCACCACCTGCGCTGCCGGCTTCGCCAACTGCGACAACAACCCGTCCAACGGCTGCGAGACCGCCGCCACCACCCTCGCCAACTGCCGCTCGTGCGGCGTCGCGTGCGCCGCGCCCGCCAACGCCGCCGCGACCTGCACCGCCGCGGGCTGCGGCTTCGCGTGCGCCGCGGGCTTCGCCGACTGCGACGCCAACGCCGCCAACGGCTGCGAGCACGACGTCGCCACCGACGCCGCGAACTGCGGCGCGTGCGGCAACGCCTGCACCGACGGTCGCACCTGCGTCGCGGGCGCCTGCACCGCCACGGCCTGCGCCGCGGGCCGCGCCAACTGCGACGGCGTCGAGCTCAACGGCTGCGAGGTCGCCCCCGCCGCCGACGCCGCGAACTGCGGCGCGTGCGGCAACGCCTGCAGCTTCGCCAACGCCGGGGCCTCCTGCGCGGGCGGCGCCTGCGCCCTCGGGAGCTGCGCCGGGGACTTCGCCAACTGCGACGGCAACGCGGCCAACGGCTGCGAGACCGCCCCCGCCACCGACGTCGCGAACTGCGGCGGCTGCGGCCGCGCCTGCGCGCTCCCCAACGCCTCGCCGCGCT
>JAQBQI010000320.1 GCA_028287085.1 Myxococcaceae bacterium | reverse complement strand
CCGCCCGCGGGGGTCGCCCCGCCGCGCAACGGCCACGCGCCGATCGCGCTCGACGAGTCGGCCTCGGGCACCCTCGATCCGCGGGCCGCGCCGGCCTACGACGGGGCGCTCGCCCTGGCCCGCGGCGGCCGGTGCGCCGAGGCGGTCGAGGCCTTCGCGGGCTTCCTCGTGCGCTGGCCCGCGCACCCCCACGCCGACAACGCGATGTACTGGCGGGCCGAGTGCTTCCTGCGATCGGGCGACGCGCCGCGGGGCGTGCGCGAGCTGCAGGGGCTGCTCGAGCGCTTCCCGGTGGGCAACAAGGTACCCGACGCGCTGTTCACGCTGCGCACCGCGCTACTGCGGGCGGGCGACGCCGCGGGGGCCGAGCGCGCGGGTCAACGACTCCTGAACGAGCATCCAGATTCCGAGGCCGCGCGTCGGCTTCGCGACGAGAGGGAAGGCGGACGATGAGGTTCTTCTGGCGATGGCCGTGGGTCGCGACGGTTCTGGCTGTGCCGACGCTGGCGAGCGCGCAGGTGACCGTGAACGACGAGGCGACGCCCGCGTCGGTGGTCTCGCGACCGCGCACGACGATCACGCTCTCGTCCGGCACGACCGGCACGAACGCGCGAAGCTCCGGGGGGTTGGTGCCCGAGTTCCACACCGTGAACGGCGGCGACACGCTGTGGGACATCTCCGGGTACTACTTCGAGAACCCCTGGTACTGGCCGCGCGTGTGGGCGCGCAACCCGCAGATCACCAACCCCCACTGGATCTTCCCCGGTGATCAGGTGCGCCTGCTGCTGCCCGGCGAGGTCTCGGCGGCTACGCCCGCGACCTCGATGGTGCAGGGCGCCAACGGACTGCGCGTCACGCGCGCGGCGCCGCGCTACCCGCGGGGCACGGTCTTCCTCCGCGAGTCGGCGTGGGCCACGCTGGAGGAGATCACCACCTCCGGGTCGATCGTCGGGTCGCCCGAGGACAACATGCTCCTGTCCGAAGGGGACCAGGCCTACGTGGAGTTCCCGCGGCGCGCCCCCAACGTCGGCGAGAGCTACACGATCTACTCGTCGGCGCAGGCGACCGCCGGCTCCGACCGCGACGCGGGCCGCGTCGTCCGGGTGCTCGGCACCGCCGTCGTCGACGCGTGGGACGCGCGCCGGCACATCGCGACCGTCCGCGTGACCGAGTCGCTCGAGCCGATCGAGCGCGGCGAGCGCGTGGCCGTGATCCAGCGGCAGTTCCTCCCGGTGCCGCCGGTGCCGAACGACCGCGACCTCACCGCCCACGTGGTGGCGACGCCGACCCCGCGCGAGATCGTCGGCAGCAACTTCGTGGTCATCATCGACCGCGGGGCGCAGGACGGCCTGCGCCTCGGCAACCGGCTCTTCCTCACGCAGCGCGGCGACCCGTGGCGACGCTCGGTCGACGGCTACAGCCGCGGCATCCGCATCCAGGAGATCGACCGCGACGGCGACGGCCACATCGACCACGCGCCCGACGCGGAGAACTTCCGCGCCAACGAGGAGCTCCCGGTGGAGGTGGCGGGCGAGCTCATCGTGGTCGCGGTGCACCCGCGCACCGCCGTGTGCCTCGTGAACCTAAGCGCGCGTGAGATCGAGATCGGCGCCCCCGTCGTGATGCGCCGCGGCTACTGACCGGCCCCGCCCGCACCTTTACACCGCAAGGTAAAGCTCAGCCCATCGGGTCGAGCACCGCGCGCACCGTCACCTTCACCCCGTCGCCGAGCTCCTCGGGGGCCAGCACCACGCAGCGAGAACGGCCCGGACGCAGGGCCTCCCACAGCGCCCGCCGCACCGGCTGGGCGGCGATGACGATCGCCTCGGCGTCGCGCGGGCACGCCCCGTCCACCAGGCTCCGGAGGTCGTCGACGAGCGCGGGCCCGAGGGTCGACCGCCGCGCGAGCTCGTCGCGCAGCGCGCCCTCGACGCCCGGGCCGAGCAGCCACGCCGACACCTCCGCGCCGGGGGCGAAGCGCGCCTCGATCTGCGGCCGCAGCGCGACCCGCACCGCCGACCGCCACCGCTCGGGCGCGTCGCCCTGCGCGCCGACCCGCACGATCGCCTCGAGCAGCGGACGCAGGTCGTCGGTGGCTACTCCTTCGTCGGCGAGCCATCGGCGCAGCGCCGTGAGCTCCGCGACCGAGACCATCGCGGGGGTGGCGATGCGGACGAGCGCGGGCGCGTCGGCCGACAGCGCGTCGAGTCGGCGCTCGGTGTCGTCGACGTCGATCGCCGCCTCGTCGGGCGTCGCCGCGGCGGGCGCGGGTACGACCGACGCCGCGGCGAGGGCGGCCGCCACGACCGCGAAGGGCCAGAGCGGGAGGCCCGGCGCGAGGCCGACCAGCGCCATGACCCCAGCCGCGATGCGCAGCGTCGACGGCGCCACGAGGTGACGGTGATCGGCGCGGGAGTGCGGCCGGCTCACCGACAGCGCCGCGGCCACCGCGAGGAGCATCGAGGGCACCTGCGCGAGGAGGCCCTGCCCGATGGCCAGGGTCGCGTAGCGCTCGACCGCGGCGGCCGGCGCGAGGCCGCCGCGCGATGCGCCGAGCAGTGAGCCGGCGACGAGGTTGACCAGCACGATCACCACGCCCGCGACCGCGTCGCCCTTCACGAAGCGCATCGCGCCGTCCATGGCGCCGGCCCGCTGCGCGCGGGTCTCCAGCGCCTCGCGCTCGCGCCTCGCCTGGCGCGCGTCGATCGCGCCGCCGCGCGCCGAGGCGTCGATGGCCAGCTGCTGTCCCGGCATCGCGTCGAGGGCGAAGCGCGCCGCCACCTCGGCGACCCGCTCCCCGCCCTGCACCACCACGACGATCTGCACGACGGTGAGGATCGCGAACACCGCCGCACCCACGACGACGTCGCCGCGCACCGCGACCGCGCCGAAGGCGGCGATCACCGCGCCGGTCCCGCCGCCGCCGAGGATCGCCCGCGAGGCGGCGAGCTCGAGGGCGAGCCGCGCGAGCACGCCACCGAGGAGCACCGCGGGGAGGGCCGCGACGATGCGGGGCGGGCGCGCGGCCGCGCAGCTCACGAGCACGACGAGCGAGGCCGCGAGGTTGGCCACGAGGAGCACGTCGAGCAGTGCGGCCGGCACCGGCGCGACGAGCGCGGCGAGCAGGAGGGCGAGGGCGCCGCCGCGCAGCCACGGGTCGACCTGGCCGAGCGCCGACCGCGTCATCTCAACGGACGCCTTCGCGGTGGAACCACTCGGCGAAGCGGGCGAGGCCCTCGTCGATCAGGGTCGTGGGGGCGTAGCCGAGCTTCTCGCGGGCGTGGGTGATGTCCGCGAAGGTGATGGGGACGTCGCCGGGCTGGTCGGGCTCGTGGTGGGTCTTCGGCTCGATGCCGAGCGCCCGACCGAGCTTCTCGACCACGGCGTCGAGCCGGGTCGTGTGCGACTCCCCGAGGTTGTAGATCTCGTAGCCCTCGCAGTGGTCGAGGGCCGCAACCGTCCCCTGAACGATGTCGGCGATGTACGTGTAATCGCGAGCGCTTCCGCCGTCGCCGTAGATCGGGATCGAGCGGCCCCGGGCCATCATGGTGGCGAACTTGTGGAAGGCCATCTCGGGGCGCTGTCGCGGGCCATACACCGTGAAGTAACGGAGCGCGGCGACGTGGATGCCGTAGAGGTGGTTCCAGGTGGCGCAGAGCACCTCGCCGGCCTTCTTGGTGGCCGCGTAGGGCGAGATCGGCCGGTCGACGGGGTCGGTCTCGCGGAAGGGAACCGTCGTGCGGCCGCCGTAGACCGACGACGACGAGGCGAACACGAGGCGGTCCATCGAGGCGTGGCGCATGCGCTCGAGCACGTTGGTGAGCCCGCGGACGTTCGCGTCCATGTACACCCCCGGCGCGTCGATCGAGGGCCGCACGCCCGCCCACGCCGCGAGGTGGATCACGGCGTCGAAGCGTTCGCGCGCGAAGAGCCCGGCCAGCGCCGCCTCGTCGCAGAGGTCGCCCTCGACGAGGGTGAAGCCGCGCTGCGCGGCGAGCGCGGCGGCGTTGCGACGCTTGATCGCCGGGTCGTAGAAGGCGTTGAAGTTGTCGAAGCCGACGACCTCGTCGCCGCGAGCGAGCAGCGCGTCGGCGGTGTGGCTCCCGATGAACCCGGCGGCGCCGGTGAGCAGCACCCTCACGGCGCCACCCGGTCGCCGTCGCTCGCGGTGGCGCCGACGTCGGTCGCCGCGCCCCTACCCAGCAACATCAGCCACGCGCCTGCCCACCTGCTCTGAGAACGCATGCGCCCAATGTACCTTCGCTGGCCCCGCGCGATGAAGCCCTCAACGCTCCGGGAGCGCATCGTTTCGCTTGACTCTGCGGCGCCGGCGAATATCCTCTCCGGCCCTGATCGGCGGTTGGAAAGGGGTTTCGCATCCATGGCGTTTCCAAAGTCCGAGTTGCAGCGCTTCAAGGCGCTCCTCCTGGAGAAGCGTTCGCAGATCCTGGCGAACGCCCAGAGCACCCTCACGGAGGACATGGCGCTCGACACCAATGACCTCCCGGACGAGATGGACCTCGCTTCGAGCGAGTACCTCCAGTCGTTCACGTTCCGCCTGCGCGGGCGCGAGAAGGTGTTCCTCGAGAAGATCGACCGCGCGCTGGTGAAGATCGAGGGCAACGATTTCGGGCTCTGCGAGGAGTGCGGCGAGGAGATCGCCGTGAAGCGCCTCGAGGCGCGCCCCGAGACGAACCTCTGCATCCGCTGCAAGGAAGACCAGGAGCGTGCGGAGAAGGATTACAGCTGACGGTTCACCCTCGCGCCCGCGAGGGGTACGCTCGACGTTGTGGCGGTGAAGAAGCAACCGGTTCGGTTCTTCGTTGTCGCCAACGACCCCGAGCCCTGTCCCTACCTGCCCGACGCCACGATGCAGCTCCCGCTGCGGATGCCCACGGCGCGCCTCACCCCCGACCTCTTCGACCAGCTGCTCGAGCAGGGCGACCGCCGCTCCGGGCCGCTGCTCTACCGACCCAGCTGCCCGGCCTGCAACGCCTGCGAAGCCATCCGCGTGCACGTGCCGACCTTCGCCGCGTCGCGCTCGCAGCGCCGCGCGGCGAAGCGCAACGAAGACGTCACGGTCGAGCGCGTGCGCCCGTCGGTGAGCGCCGAGCACCTCCGGCTCTACAACCGCCACTCGCGCGAGCGCGGCCTCTCCCTCCGCGAGCAGCCCGCCACCGAGACCGACTACCGCTTCTTCCTCGTCGAGACCTCGGTCGATAGCTGGGAGGTCCGCTACCTCGTCGAAGGGAGGCTCATCGCCGTCAGCATCCTCGACTTCGGCGAGCGCTCGGTCTCGAGCGTCTATCACTACTTCGATCCCGACGAGTCGCGCCGCTCGCTGGGCGTCTTCTCCGTCCTGCGCGAGATCGAGCTCTGCCGCGAGCTCGGCATCGAGTGGTATTACCTGGGCCTGTATGTCCAGGCCTGCGCCCACCTGAACTACAAGGCCGAGTACTTCCCCCACGAGCGCCGCATCGACGGCGCGTGGCACCGCTTCGAGGCGCCCGGCGCCGACGGCGTCCCGATCCGCCGTCCCTGACCCTCCTTCACAGCCCAGCCCTTCCGAACCGCGAGCCCGCGTGGTGCGAGCGATGGGGTGCCACCCTATCGTGACGCCCATTTCCGCCGGGTTGCGCGCGGGGTGCTACGTATGTTACGCACTGACTCGTGAACTGGTCTGACCAGTAGCCCGAGCCATGAACTTCGACACCGACCGCACCCGCGCAGACTCGATCGCCGCCACGGCGCTGCGTTCGGCCATCCTCCGCGGCGACCACCCGGTGGGCAGCAAGCTGCCGGGCGAGCGCGAGCTGTCGGCCAATCTCGGGGTGAGCCGCGCGACGCTCCGGGCCGCCATCACGCGGCTCCAGGGCGAAGGGTTCCTTCGGGCGGTGCACGGTTCGGGCACCGTCGTGCTCGACGTGCGCGAGACCGGCGGCATCGAGATGATGGCCCACATGGCCGCGGTCGACGCGCTCACCGCGGGCGACCCGGTGGCGCTGCTCGCCGACCTGCTCGAGCTGCGGCGCACCCTGGCCGTCGAGGCCGTCGGGCTCGCCGCCGAGCGGTGCTCGGCCGACGAGCTCCTCGCGCTGCGCTCGCACGTCGACGTGCAGCGCGGGCTGCGCGGCGAGCCCGAGCGGTACGTCGCGTCCGACCTCTCGCTCGCGCGGCGCTTCGCGGGCGCCACGCACAACCTCGCGCTCGTGCTCGCGGCCAACACCCTCATCCGCATGCTCGACCGCCAGCCGGGGCTCGAGCTCGCGTTCCTGGTGCAGGCCGACGCGACGCTCCGCTTCTACGACCGGGTGCTCGAGCTCATCGAGCGCCGCGACGCCGGCCGCGCCCGCCGCTACGCCCGGGTGCTCATCGAGCGCCTCGACCGCCACATGCTCGCGCGGCTCCGCGCCACGCTCGGCCCCGCCCCCACGACGACCGCCCCACCGCAGGAGACACGCCCATGCCCATGACCGGAGTCGAGCGCCACTGGCTCTCCATCGTGCTTCCTTCCTTCCTCGACCCCACCGCGGCGGGGCTCGGCGTGCGCGCCGGCGAGGTCGACTTCGTCCGCGGCGCGCTGGCCATGTACGCCGCGACGAGCCCGCTCGCGCAGATCGGCATGCGCGCGGCGCTCGTGGTCGCGATGCTGTCGCCGGTGTTCATCCTCGGGCGTTTCGTGACCTTCACGGCCCTCGGGCCGGCCGAGCGCTCCGACGTGCTCGCGCGCGTCTGCTCGCACCGCGTGTTCGTGCTCCGCGGCATCGGCGTGCTCCTGAAGCTCACGGCCTCGATGGCGATGTTCCGCGTAGCGTCGGTGCGCGCGCGCACCAACCACGACCGCCGCCCCGCGCCGGCGCCCGCCCGCGTCCGCGTCGCGCTCCCGGTGCTCATGGGTCCGGCCTCGGAGGCCGCGTGATGCGCGTCGTCGACGACGTCGCCGACTTCGTCATCGTCGGCACCGGCGCGGGCGGCGCCACCGCGGCCCGCGTGCTCGCCGGCGCCGGGCGCGACGTGCTGATGCTCGAGGAGGGGCCGCTCCTGCGCACGGCCGACCGCCCGGCCGAGGTGCTCGACGCCATGGCCCTCGCCTTCCGCGACTTCGCGACGGCCACCACCCGCGGCTCGTACCCGATGCCCATGCTCCAGGGCCGCTGCGTCGGCGGCGCGACCGCGATCAACTCGGGCATCATCTGGCGACTCCCCGAGGACGTGCGCGCGCAGTGGATCGCCGAGCACGGCCTCGGCCGCCTGGTCGAGCGCCGCGCCCTCGACGACGCCTTCGAGCAGATCGAGCGCGAGCTCGAGGTCACCGAGACCAGCGAGGCCCTCTACGGCGGCAACGCCGAGCGCATGGCCGAGGCGTGCCGCGTCATGGGCCTGCCGGGCAAGGCCATGTCGCGCAACGCCGCCCGCTGCAAGGGCAGCGCGCGCTGCCTCCAGGGCTGCCCCGGCGAGGCGCGGCAGAGCATGGACGTCTCGTACATCCCGCGGTCGCAGCGCGACGGCGCGCGGCTGCTCACGCTCGCGCGCATCGACCGGGTGATCATGGAGTGGGGCCGCGCGGTCGGCGTCGAGGGCGTGCTCGTCGACGCCGAGACGCGCCGCCCGGTGGCGCAGCTGCGCGTGATGGCGCGCGAGGCCGTGATCGTCAGCGCGAGCGCGGTGCAGACGCCGGTGATCCTGCGGCGCAGCGGGCTGCGCGGGCTCGTGGGCGAGCGCTTCCAGGCGCACCCGGGCTGCGCCGTCGTGGGGCGCTTCGACGAGCCCGTCACGATGAGCCGCGGCGCGACGCAGGGCTACGAGGTGCCGCTGCGCGACCGCCGGCTGAAGCTCGAGACGCTCGCGCTGCCGCCGGAGCTCCTGGCCCCGCGGCTCCCCGGCGCCGGCGCCGTGTGGCAGCAGCGGCTCACCGAGATGGACCACTACGCCCAGTGGAGCTTCATCTGCCGCACCGAGGCCCACGGCCGCGTGCGCCCGTCGCTCTTCGGCGGCGGCAGCGGCGCGGCGGTGCACTTCAGCCCCACCGCGAGCGACATGGAGCGGGTGCGCTACGGCATCGGGCTGCTCTGCCGGATGATGTTCGCGGCCGGTGCGCGCGAGGTCTTCCCCGGCATCGGGGGACTGCCGTCGGTGATCGGCGGCGTCGACGAGATCGACGCCATCGAGCGCTCGCCGCTGCGACCGCAGCAGCTGAACATGGTCGCGTCGCACCTCTTCGGCACGGCCTGCGCCGGGGGCGATCCGCGCGCGAGCGTGGTCGACGCCGACCTCGCGGTGCGCGACGTCCAGGGGCTCTACGTGATGGACGCGAGCGTGTTTCCGACCAACCTGGGCGTGAACCCGCAGCACTCGATCATGGCGCTGACGTGGGTGGCGGCGTCGCGGCTCGCCAACCGCGCGCTGCGCCGCGCGGCCGCGGCGTGAGCGCTACGGGTTGACGTAGGCCGAGCGGCCCTCGAAGGCGACCGCCGCCGAGAACGACTGGCAGACGCCGCTGGCGTCCGGGTCCATGTCGGTGACCGAGAGCACCAGGCGGCGGACGAGGCTCATGAGGTCGCCGCCGATGGTGAGGCCCTGGGTGATCTCGATCATCCGCGCCGCCGAGACGCTGCCGCCGATGAGGCCCTCGAAGGTGTCGTCGGCGCGCCACCGGATGCGCACGCGCGCGTTCGCGAACGGGATGACGAAGCGCGCGTCGAGCACCGCGATGGGGAGCCCGAGGGGGAAGGGCCCCGCCTCGATGACGCCGTCGCGCATGCGGCCGGTCACGCGGCTGATGGGCTCGTCGTGCTGCGTGTCGAAGGTCTGGCCCGGGTCGATGCGCGAGTCGCTGCCGACGAAGGGCATGCCCCGCACGCGACGGAAGGTCAGGCTCACGCAGGGGTCGTTCTGCCGGTCGTCGAGGCCCTCGACCGAGACCGCCATCATGAGCTGGCCGTTGTTGATCGCGGCCTGGATCGCCGCGTCGAGCGCGCCCGCCGTCGCCGTGTCGATCGCGGGTACCAGCAGCGAGAACTGGTTGTCGATGCCGGTGCGCCCGTCGGGCGCGGTGAGGTCGCGGCGACGGCACGAGAGGGCGTCGTCGCCGCCGCTCACGCGGCCGTCGAGGTCGAAGCCGTCGGAGACGCCGGGCGTCGGCTGGCGCAGCAGCACGAGCTTCGTGATGACCATCGACTGCTCGCGCGGGGTCGTCGGGCAGGTCGCGGGCACCGGGCCGGCGAAGGGGTCGGGGCCCGCGTCGTCGGCGCAGGACGCGAGCAGGGTCGCGAGGAGCGCGGCGCGCAGGGCCCTCACGGCGAGAGCCCCGCGAGGCCGTCGGTGGTGCGGCCGGCGCCGACGCCGAACTCCGGCGCGCGCACGCCCATCGCGCGCAGCAGCGAGAGCATCACCTTGCTGGAGTTATCGCCGCGCGCGGCGATGTGACGGCCGGTGGCGAGGGCGCCGCCGCCTCCGCCCGCGATGAGCATCGGGTAGTCGTCGATGGAGTGCGACTTGCCCAGGGAGCAGTCGGTCGTGCAGAGCACGATGGAGTGCGCGAGGAGGTTGCCGTCGCCCTCGTGCACGGCCTTCAGCGCCGAGAGGAAGTACGCGAGGTCGCCCATGATGAGGCGCACGATGGCGTCGACCATCGGCTGCTCGCCGGGCTCGTCGTGGGTGAGCTGGTGGTGACCCGCGGGCGCGCCCGGGAAGAGCGTGTTGTTCACCGACTGCGAGTACATGTTGAAGAAGACGCGCGTCTGGTCGCAGGCGAGCGCCATCGCCATGAGGTCGGCCATGGCGTGCGAGATCGCCGACATCGGCGGGCGGCCGTCGACGTCGGGGAAGGCCTCGGGCGGCGCGTCGGGGCGGCGGCAGGCGGCGAGGCTCGGCGGGTTCTCCTCGAGGCGCGCGATCTGGCGCTCGAGGCCGCGGATGCCCTCGAGGTGCTGGTCGAGGCGCACGCGGTCGGAGGCGCCGAGGCGGTTGCGGAGGTCGCCGGCCTGGGCGCCGACGGCGTCGAGCACGCTGCGGCGCAGGCGCACCCGCGGGTCGACCGCGGTCGTCTCGCCCGGCATGCGAAAGCCCTCGCCGAAGAGGCGGTTGAAGAACGCGCGCGGCGAGGTCTCCGGGGGGTTGACCTGGTTGGGGCCCGCGAAGGAGTAGCTCTGGTCGGAGCGCTGCACGCCGATCTCCAGCGAGCGGAAGCGGGTCTCGCCGCCGATCTCCTGGGCGAGCAGCTGGTCGATGCTGGGGCGCGTGACGGTTCCGCCGACGAGGGCGTCGCCGGTGAAGAGGCCGGCGGGGCCCGAGAGGTGGGGCGACGAGTTGGTGGTGAGCACGCGCGACGCCGAGATGACCGTGAGGTCGGACTTGAGCGCGGCGAGCGGCATGAGCTGCGGCGTGAGCGCGTAGTCGGCGCCCTCGGAGGTCGGGTCCCACCGCGCGGGGAGCACGCCGTTGCCCCAGAAGAAGACGCCGAAGCGCTTCGGGAAGCTCGTGCCGCCGCCCGCGTACGCGGTGCCGTTGGCGTTGACGAAGCACTCGAGCGGCGGCAGCCCGATCGAGATGGCGGCCCCGCCCAGCAGGCCCTTCAACAGCGTGCGTCGGTGGATGCGGGCCTTCACTCGGACCTCCCGTCGGCGCGGCGGAACGCGGCGCTCGTCGCGATCTGTGACATCAGCCGGCGCAGGCGGTAGCCGCCGTACGCGAAGTCCTGCGCGAGGCGGCCGACCTCGCCCTCCTCGCCCTCGGTCTCGTGCCGGCCGTACGCGAAGCGGTAGAGCCGCGTGGTCACGCAGCGGGGGAAGGCGGGCGTGTCGTGGAGCGTCTGGCCGAGCCCGAGGGCGTCGCGGTAGCCCGCGCCGTCGATGGCCCCGCTCGCGTCGATGGCCGCGCCCTGGTCGGTGGGGCGCCACGCGCCCATGCCGTTGAAGTGCTCGAGCGCGAGGCCGATGGGGTCGAGCAGCACGTGGCAGCCGCGGCAGCTCGGGTTCGCCTGGTGCTGCGACAGCCGCTCGCGCATCGTGCGCAGCCCCGCGGCGGGCTCAGGGAGCGCCGTGTTCACGTTGACCGGCGGCATCGGGATCTCGTTGCACAGCAGCGCCTCGCGGATGAACTTTCCGCGCAGCGTCGGCGAGGTCGAGGTGGGGTGGGCGGCCAGCGCCAGGATGCTCACGTGCCCCAGCAGCCCGCGCCGCGGCGAGTCGTCGGGCATCGTCACGAGGCCGAAGCCGTCGGGCCGCGTCTGCGAGGGCGCGCGCACGTTGTAGATCGACGCGAGCCGCCGGTTGACGAAGGTCTCGCGGGTCGTGAGCAGGTCGCGGAAGTCGGCGTCGCGGGTGAGCGCGAGGTGCTCGGCCAGCGAGAGCGTCTCCTCGCGCGCGGCCGCCGGCACGTCGCTGCTGAACGACGCGAAGACCGTCGGGTCTTTCGAGACGGCGTCGAGGTGCTGGAGGCCCAGCCACTCGGTGACGAAGGCGCGCAGCCCGCGCGCGAGGCGCGGCGAGGCGGCGAGGCGCTCGACCTCGGCGCGCACCCCGTCGTCGGTGGCCAGGCGCCCGTCGGCGGCGGCCGCGAGGAGGGCGTCGTCGGGGGGCGCGTTCCAGAGGAAGAAGGAGAGGCGCGCGGCGAGGGAGTAGGGCCCGAAGCGCGCGGGCTCGGCGCCGGCGGCGGGCTCGGCGAGCTCGGCGCGGAAGAGGAAGTTCGGCGACTGCAGCATCGCCGAGAGCGCGTACTCGAGGCCGCGATGGAAGTCGCCCAGCGTAGTCGCGGCGTTACCTGCCAGGGTAACAAGTGCCGTGACCTCGGCGTCGGCGAGCGGGCGTCGCCAGAGCCGGCGGCCGGTCGCGCGCACGAAGGTCTCGGCGCAGGTCGCGTCGGCGGTCGCCGCCGGCGCGCAGCTCACCACGCGGGCGCGCCTCGCCTCGTTGCGCAGCAGCTGCTCGGCGAGGTCGTAGGCGAGCGCCTCGTACTGCTCCACCCCGCGCGGCGAGATGCTGGTGCCCGCGGCGCCCACCGAGATCGATCCGCCGAGCTCGACGTCGGGCTCTATCGGCCGCGTGACGAGGAGGTCGTCGCCGAGCAGGTCGTGAATGGCGTTGACGTATTGCGACTGCGTGAGGCGGCGCAGCACGGGCGCGGGCGGCGAGTACGTCACCGTCGGCGGGGGCTGCGCGACGCCCGCGTCGGGGACGACGGGGGCCGACGCCGGCGGGTCGCTGCAGGCGACGGCGAGCAGCGGCGCGAGGGCGATCGACCAGCGGGAGGCGGACGTCGCAGACAAGGTGGGGACCTCCGGGCAGTGGATCTGGGAAGAGCGCGCTGAGTATACGGGATTGTATTCCCGTCGGCCTCGCCGGGCGGGGCGTCGGGTGACGGCGGAGGGGCGTCCGCGGCCTGCGGTCAGGGAGCCTGCCGCGCGTCGAGCTCGCGCCGGAGGGCCCCGACGGCCGGGGTCTCGCCCCGCGCGCGGACGGCGTCGAGGCGGGCGCGGGCGCGGTCGAGCAGGCCGTCGCCGAGGTCGGCGCGGACGAGGAGCAGCGCGAGGTCGGTGCGTTCGGGGTGCGCGTCGGCGTCGGGGGCGACGAGCTGGCGCGTCCGCTCGCGCGCGCCGACCGAGAGGAGGCGGTCGGCGCGCCGCGCGAGCTCGTCGAGGGGGTCGACCGCGGGGGTGCGGGAGTCGTCGGCGGCGCGGGCGATGGCGGCGCAGAGCGCCGGGGCGACGGCGTCGGTGGGGTTGGCGCGCAGCGCCGGCGCGCAGGCGGCGAGCGCGTCGGACCAGCGCTCCTGGCTCGCGGTCACGAGGAGCAGGTTGCGCCACGCGAGGGCGTCGCGCGGCTGCTCGCGGAGGATCGTGCGGAGGACGGTCTCGGCCTCGGCGTAGCGCTGCGTGCGGGCGAGGGCGATGGCGTAGGGGATGCGCCACGCGTGGCGGAGCCGTCCGTCGCGGTCGGCGGCGCCGAGCGCGAGGCGCAGGCGCACGGCGCGGGTTTCGAGCACGGCCGGTCCCCGTTGCCCCGGGGCGAAGGCCGCGAGGAAGGAGCGCACCGCGGAGAGGGTCGCCCGGTCGGCCTCGGGGGTGAGGTCGCTCACCCGGCTGGCGACGTCGAGCGCGTGGTCGATCTGGGCGTCGCGGGCGTGGGCGCGCCCGGCCGCGGCGAAGGCCCGCAGCGAGAGGTCGAGGGCCTCGGCGGTGCGGTGGTCGCGGTTGCGGGCGATGGCGAGGGCCTTCAGGGCGAAGTGGTTCTCGGGGTTGAGCCCGACCTCCCAGGCCCAGAAGTCGGGCGTCGAGGCGAAGGCCGCGGTGTGGCGGGCGACGAGCGAGGCGCACAGCAACAGCGCCGCCGCGCTCGCCAGCGAGGTGGCGCGCGCGTGGGCCGGCGGCACGCGAGCGACGGCCCGCGCCAGCA
>JAQBQI010000313.1 GCA_028287085.1 Myxococcaceae bacterium | reverse complement strand
GGGCGCGCCCACGATGAGGTCGCGGCGGCCGTCGGCGTTGACGTCGCCAGCGCCCGCGACCGCCGCCCCGAAGCCGGAGCCCGCGGCGCCGGTGAGCGTCACGGCGGGCGTCGACCCGATGCCCGCGGCGCCCCCGCGGAACACGTACGCCGCGTCGTCGGCGCCCACGACGAGGTCGCCGTAGGTGTCGCCGTCGAGGTCGCCGAGGCTCGCGATCGCCTTGCCGAAATGAGACCCGGCCGGGCCCGTCAGCACGGCCGCGACCGCGCCCCCGAAGCCGCCCGCGGCGCCGCGGTAGACGTACACCCGGGCCCCCATCGGCGAGCCCACGGCCACGTCCGCGAGGCCGTCGTGGTCGACGTCGCCCGCGCCCGAGACCACGGCGCCGAAGTCGCTCCCGGCGGGGCCGGCGAGCCTCGCCGTCGCGCCCGTCGGAGCGCCCGGGATGACGTACGCCGCGCTCGCGCCCGGGGCGCCGACGACGAACGACGCGCCGAGGCCGGCGACCGAGGCCCCGAAGCGCTCCCCGACGAGGTGGGCCACCGCCTCGTCGCAGCGCTCGAGCATGCGGCAGGGGTAGAGCGCGTCGACCGCGCCCGCCATCACGACCCCCACCGACGCGGCGATCGCGCCGCCGAAGGACGACCCGCCCTCCGGGTCGTCGAGCACCGTCGCGGGGGCGGCGGGCAGCCCCGTGGCGCTGCCCAGCGCCACGCCCACGGCGCCCGCGATCACGCCGGGCCCCCCGGCCGCGAGTTGCGGGATCGACGCCAGGGCGACGTCGTCGAAGCCGTCGCCGTTGAGGTCGCCCGCGGAGACCCCGAAGCAGGACGAGTAGCTGACGCACGAGGTGGTGCTGGAGAGAATCGTCCGGACGCCCGACGGGCCGCCCGCGAAGACGCGCACGGTGGGGCCCACCGCGAGGTCGGCGTAGCCGTCGCCGTCGACGTCGCCCGCGGCCCTCGCGTGGAGGGGCGTGGTCTGTCCTTCGACGGCGGTCGCGGCGTTGCGGTCGAGGCCCGCGGGGCCGCCGTGGAAGACCAGGGCGCCGAAGTGCACGTCCTCGGAGGCCTGCGTGACCACGTCGGCGTACCCGTCGCCGTTGACGTCGCCGAGGCCCTCGACGCCGTCGAAGGGCTGGAGCGAGGGGCTCCGCAGGGTCGTCGCGGGCGTCGTGCCGGGGCCCGCCGCGGCGCCGTGGAAGACGTCCATGCGCGTCCCGCTCCCGAGGGCGATGTCGTCGAAGCCGTCGGCGTTGACGTCGCCCGCTCCGCCGACCACGTCGCCGCGGACGGCGAGGGGGAGCGGCGTCGCGACGGGACCCGCGGCCCCGCCGAGGTAGAGGAGCGACGTCGTCGGACCGCCCACGAGCACGTCGGCGTACCCGTCGCCGTTGACGTCCCCGGCGCCCGCGAACACGGCCGACGCTGCCCCCGTCGGCGCGGCGAGCACCAGCGCGGGCGTGGTGGCCGGGCCGGTCGCCGAGCCGAGGTACAACCGCACCCCGCGGGTCGGGGCCGACTGGTCGAGCAGGAGGTCGCCATAGCCGTCGCCGTTGACGTCGCCGGCGCTCGCCACGCTCGCCCCGCAGGACGCCGAGGAGGGGCAGGCGAGCGCCACGGGGGAAGCGCCGATGCCGCCGCTCGCGCCCAGGTAGACCCAGGCCGCGTTGGACGTGGACGAGCCCACGAGCAGGTCGGCGAAGCCGTCGCCGTTGACGTCGATCGCGGGCCTCAGCGAGGCGTCGACGCTCGATGCGCGGCGGCCGACGATGAAGCGCCACGTCGCGCTGTGGGCGGTCCCGGTGAAGGCCCCGAGGCGTCCGCGCAGGCGCCAGTACCAACCGCCGGGCGCGAGGTCGGCCGCGGGGACGGCGGACGTGCCGGTCACGTCGAGGGCGACGCAGGAAGCGGTCAGTCCGCGGTCGCGACAGAGGTCGACGTGCGCGCCGTCGATCCCGACGGGGAGCGCCCAGCGCAGCCTGGGCCGATGCGAGGTGACCGTCGCGAGCGAAGCCGGGGCGATGGGTCGCGGCGCGACCAGTTGCGCTCCGCCGTCGACGACTGCGGGGACGTCGACGGCTGCGGGGACGTCGACGGCGCTGGGGACGTCGATGACGGCGGGGACGTCGATGGCGGCGGGGACGTCGATGACGGTGGGGACGTCGATGACGGCGGGGACGTCGATGACGGCGGGGACGTCGGGCGGACCGCCATCAGTGATCGTCGTCGCAGGATCACTGCAACCTCCGAGCATGGGGAGCAGAACCAGAGGTGAGAGCAGGCGGAGGTGCGAGCGCGGCATGGGATGCCGGTGGCGTCGCCGTCGGCGAACGTTCATGGGCGCCGTCGAAGTTCGGGGGTATAGCGAACCAACGCGGCATCCTAGTTGGCACCGACCCGCTCGAGTCCACGGAACATCCATTCTCTGCGACTCACGCTGTCACAGCGTCGTCGGGATTCCCGGGTGTGGCCGCTGGAGTGCTCGCGGGGCGACCTCTGACGTGTTTGCGCGCGGCCTGCGAAACTCCATGGCGCTTGCGGTGCACCCGCGCTCGGGGCTGGTGTTCCAGGCGGAGAACTCCCGCGACGCGATCCACACGAGCGCGGCGTCGCTGCGCAAACGCGAGGGTAGCCCGCACCGTGGAGCGCACGGTTCCGGGAAATCTCCGCCTGCGGAAAAACTGTCTGGGCCTGTCATTATTCTGTCGCACAGCGGTACGCCTTTCCTGTAAGGGGCAGATGTACCCTCATGGCGCACATAAGCGCTGAGGTGTGCGGGGTGAGCACATAACATGGTGGAAGTGCCTGCCGACGCCTCGCGCGCCGTGGGATCGGTGCGTTCACGCAACGCCGTGTTGCTGGCCGCGGCGTGCGTAGCCCTCGCCGCCGGTGGACTGCTGCTCTCGCATGCGCGCGAGCCCGCGGCGACCGACGCCCTCGCCGCCGTGGCCCCGGCTGCGCGCATGGCTGCCGGCGCCCGCTCGGCGACCTACCCCCCGATGCCCCTGCCGGGGGTGCTCCCGCTCCCCGCGGTGCAGCCCCCCGCCGTGCAGCAGCCCTCACCGCCCGAGGTGGTGTCGCCCGCGAGCGCGCGCCTGCGCACCACGGCGGCCGCCCGCTTCGGCTTCGAGGCCATGCCCACGGTCGACGCCTGCCTCGGGCCCTCGCCCGGCATGCGCATGCCGCGGCCCTTCATCGTGCGCTTCGTGCGCGAGCCCGGCCAGGAGCGCTTCGCCGCCGCCGAGGTGGCCCCCCTGGGTCCGCCGCTGCCGCCGACATCGCCGCTCTCCCGCTGCCTGCTGACGCTCGTGGGCCGCCCCCTCGAACTCGACGACCCGGCGCTCGGGGCCCGCACCGAGCTCCGCCAGATCGTGAACCTCGTCCTCCCCGCCGGGGGGCCCATGCCCATGCCCCCAGGTCACTGAACGCCGCTCCCCAGGCCACACCCACCAAAGGAACCCATCGATGCACCGCCCCACGCCCCCCCGTCGTTCCCGCCTCGGATTGCGCCTCGGCCTTGCCGCCGCGCTCCTGCCCCTGCTCGGCGGCATCGCCGTCGCCGACGTGGTGCTGCACCCCGGCACCGTCGCCGGCCCCGTCGGCCTCAGCGGCTGGAGCTTCTACGGCGGCAGCGTCTACATCGACAGCAACGCCAGCGGCTTCAGCTCGTCGGCCAGCATCAGCAACGGCGCGTACTCGCTCACCGTCGAGGGCGGCCAGACCTACGGCCGCATGTACGCGTACCAGTACGCCAACAACGGCTACTTCTCGCTCTTCTCGAACGTGAGCCGCACCGTCACCGTCGCCCAGACGCTCCCGGTCGACCTCACCCGCGCGGGCGGCACCATCGTCGGTCGGGTGCACCTGGTGAACAACGGCCTCGACGGCGCCGCGCCCGTCGTCGCCCAGGTCACCCTCGCGTCGTTCAACGCGAGCGGCTACAACGCGAGCGGCGACGAGCAGTACAGCGCCAACGCCAACGGCTACGACGCCAACGACGTGGCGATCCCCATGGCCGCCGCCACCGGCGTGAGCGTCGGCGGCTACGTGCAGGTGAGCATCACCGACGCGGCGAACCGCACCTGCTCGATCCGCCGCAGCTTCCCCCAGCAGACCGTCAACGTCGCCGAGGGCGCCTCGGTGGTCGTCGACGAGGAGATCGACGTGTCGACCGTCACCTGCGCGCCGCCCCTGAGCGGCGTCATCGCGGTCAACAACGTCCCGGGCGGCGTGGAGCTCAACTTCGCGTACGCCTACGCGGGCGGCAACGTCAGCACGTACCTCGACGGCAACGGGCAGACGTACTCCTTCCCCGGCCTCGAGCCCGGACAGTACTACGTCAGCGCGTACACGAACTTCCCGGCCCCCTTCAACTCCACCCTCTCGCTGCCCACCGGCTCGCAGCCGTACGTCACCGTCTCGGCCGACGCCCCGGTCACCCGCGACTTCATCTTCGACGGCGCGGTCGCCACGGGCAGGCTCACCATCGCGGGCGCCGGCGCGGGCCTCGCGAACTCCGGGCAGATCTACTTCTACGGCGTGGGCGACAACCAGGGCGGCAGCGCCTACGGCTCCGCGACCTTCAACCAGGGCAACGGCAGCGGCGTCTACCAGACCGTCACGACCGCGGGACAGTGGCAGTCCGCGCAGACCTACGTCGGCTTCTGGGACGACGCCTCGCAGACCAGCAGCTACCTCTACCTCTCCACCAACGGCTCGCCCGAGACCTTCGCGGCCGGGTCGACCACCGACCGCGGCGAGCAGACCATCGCCACCTCGGCGGGCCGCATCGTGCTCGACGTGATCGAGCCCCCGGGCTCGCCCACCATCGGCATCTCCAACCCGCAGATCAACGCGAGCCGCTACGACGGCAACGGCTGGGTGCAGATCGGTGCCTACGTGAGCGTCTCCGGCGCCGCGACGCCCGGCGTGCGCCTCATCGGCCCGCCCGGCACCTACCAGTTCGAAGCCTACGGCACCGTCAACGGCTCGCAGACCCGCTTCGCCTCGTCGACCATCGAGCTCGGCCAGTCGGTGAACACCCCCACCGGCAGCCACGTGGTCGTCACCCCGCGCGACGCCGCGGGCAACCCCCTCCCGCTGCGCATCGAGTTCACCAACGTCGTCTCGTCGGGCGACACCTCGGCCAGCGTCACGTCGGTGGGTCCCGCCGTGCCGTCGGACTACGAGCAGGTCGCCATCATCAACGGCCAGAGCTACCTCGACGTGGCCAGCACCAGCGCGCTCGGCGGACCCGTCGAGGTCGCCATCCACTACGACCCGGCCGCGCTGAACCTCACCGCCGCCCAGGAGTCGCGCCTCACCCTGCTCCACTACGAGTGCCCCACGGCCAACGACTGCGCCTGGCAGGTCATCAACGAGACCTACTCGCCCGGCGACCGCTACTTCGGCCACGCCGCGCCCCCCAACGGCAACCCCGACACCAGCAGCCACACCATCTACGGCGTCACCAGCGCCTCGCTGGCCGGCGGCCTCTTCGCCCTCGCGGTGCCCCGCGTGACCCTCACCCCGCCGACCAGCGCCTGCATCGGCTCGACCACCGAGCCCGTCCAGCGCAACACCGCCCCGGGCGCGTGCACCGTCACCGTCGACAACACCAACCAGCTCGCCGGCGGCTGCTCCGGCGGCGGCGGCGGCCTGATGTCGTGCGCCTTCGACGGCGCCGCGACGCGGACCTACGGCCTCGGCGCCCACACCGTCGCGATCGTCGGCACCGCCAACGACACCTCGACCAGCTCGTGCAGCTCGCACATCACCGTCGTCGACCGCGAGGAGCCGCGGGTCACCTGCCCGGCGGCCGCGCGCGTCGAGTGCACCGGCCGCACCACCGCGGCCGCGGTGGGCGCCACCTGCACCGACAACTGCACCACCGCCTGCGCCGCGACCTGCGGCGGCGGCAGCTACGCCCTCGGCACCACCCCCGTCGCTTGCAACGGCCGTGACGCCGCCGGCAACGAGGGCAGCTGCACCACCGCCGTCACGGTGGTCGACACCACCGCCCCGAGCCTGGCCCTCACGGTCTCGCCCCCCATGCTCTGGCCGCCGAACCACCGCCTGCGCCCCATCACGGTCACCACCTCGACCAACGACGCCTGCGACTCGGCCACCGCCGTGCGCTGCACCGCCGCCTCGAACGAGTCCGACAACGGCCTCGGCGACGGCGACACCGCCGGCGACGTGAGCTGGCAGAACGGCGAGCTCTTCCTGCGCGCCGAGCGCTCGGGCACCGGCACCGGACGCACGTACACCATCACCTGCACTGCCACCGACGCCTCGGGCAACCGCACCGTCCGCACGGCGACCGTCCGCGTCCCCCAAAGCCAGTAGGCCGTCCCTCCCTCCGCTGCCCCCGCCCGCGCGGCGGGGGCGTCCCCCCGATCACCAAAAACCCCGTGAGCTCCGCCACCCGCCGTGGCGGGCGGTCCCCGCTTCCGTCCGCAGGGGCGGAGCCGCCGGGCCCATCGGTCTCACCCCTTGCCGGAGGGCACCGCCGCTCGCGCCCCGGGCGGCCTCGCTCCCACCCTCCGACGCCGCGCCCCCGTCGTCCTCGTTCGGACCCGTCAGGTCCCCCGTCACCACGATGCCCTGCGCCGTCATCTCGTCCTCGGTGAGCCCGAGCAGCGCACCCACGGCGCGCCGGTGGTCGCGCTCGCGCTCGTGCGCCAGCGCGGCGGGATCCGACTGATTCTGCTGAGGTTCAGCGACTTCATCGGGGCGGCGGCGGTGGCAGTGCCAGTGCCGGCGCGTCGCAGGGTTCGGGGTTCTCGGAGGTCTGGCCCAAGACCGGGTCGTTGTTGGAGGAGGCGCCGCGCTGGCCTATGGTGGCCCGCGGGAGAGAGCGATCACCGAATGAAGACCAGCGTGCGGATGGGGTGGATCGCGACGACCGCGCTGGTGGGTTCGCTGGGCTGCGAGGCCGGCGACACGGGCGTCGTGCTGGCGCCCGACGCGGGCGAGGCCGTCGACGCCGCGGCCGACCTCGGCGCCGTCGACGACACGCGCGACGTTCCCGCGGCGCCGGTCGATCGGCCAGACGCGCCGGCGCCCCTCGACGCACCCATCGACGCGACCGTCGACGGGCCCGCCGATGCGCGCGCGCCCGTTGACGCGGTCGACGCGCCCGCGGCCGTCGACCTCGGCTTCGACGCGGCCGAGGGCGGCTGTCGCAGCTCCGACCAGTGCCCCGCCGCGCAGCACTGCGACCCCTTCACGCTCGCGTGCGTCGACGGCTGCCACGCCGACGAGGCCTGCCGCGCGGTGGCCGACGGCGGCGACGCGACGGCGCTGCGCTGCGACCCCGCGACGCACGAGTGCGTGCAGTGCCTCGCCGACGGCGACTGCCCCACCGGGCGGCTCTGCGCGGGCGGGCTCTGCGTCGCCGGGTGCAGCGCCTCGCGGGCGTGCCCCGGGGCCGAGACCTGCTGCGGCGGCGCGTGCGTCGACCTCATGGCGAACCCCGTGAGCTGCGGCGTCTGCGACAACCGCTGCGGGCTGCCCAACGCCGTCGCGTTCTGCCGCGCGGGCGCCTGCGCCGTGGGCACCTGCGCGGGGGGATACGCCGACTGCGACCTCGCGCCGACCAACGGCTGCGAGGTCAACGCGCAGACCGACGTCGCCCACTGCGGCGCCTGCGGAACGGTCTGCCCGATGGGCGCCCACGTCGCCGCGCGCAGCTGCGTGGTGGGCCGCTGCGGCATCTCCTGCGACGTCGGCTTCGCCGACTGCGACGGCAACCCGGCCAACGGCTGCGAGGTCGACCTCGTCACCACCGCCACCCAGTGCGGCGCCTGCGGAACGGTCTGCCCCGCCCGCCCCCACGCGGCTCCGGCGTGCGTGTCGCGGGCCTGCGCGCTGCGCTGCGACGCCGACTTCGGCGACTGCAACGGCGACGCCGCCGACGGCTGCGAGGTCGACACCCGCGCGAGCGTCGCCCACTGCGGCGCCTGCGGCCGGGCGTGCGCCGCGCCCCACGCGACGACCGCGTGCGGCGGGTCGATGTGCGCCGTGAGCGCCTGCGAGGCGGGCTACGGCAACTGCAACGGCGCCTACGCCGACGGCTGCGAGACGACGCTCAACACCCCGTCGAACTGCGGCGCGTGCGGCCGCACGGTGGCCGAGGTCTGCGACGGCGCCGACAACGACTGCGACGGCGTGGTCGACGACGGCTGCCCCACCGGCATCGGCACCCCGGTCGACCTGTTCACCAGCCTGCAGTTCGGCGGGTCGGGCGGCGGCTCCTTCACCGACGTGTGCCCGTCGGGCGTGGCGGTGGGCTTCGACGGCCGCGCGGCGTCGCGCGTCGACCAGCTCGCCATGCGCTGCATGCGCCTCGCGCTCACCGAAGACCGCAGCACGACGCCGTTCCGGTACTTCGTGCGCGCGGCCGGGGCGACGACCTCGCCGGGCGTGCGCGGCGGCGGCGGCGGCGACGCCTTCAGCTCGGCCTGCGACCCGGGCTCTTTCGTGTCGAGCATCCGCGGCCGCTCGGCCTCGCGGCTCGACCAGTTCGGCTACGGCTGCGGCTACTGGCAGCTCGCGGGCTCGCCCACGACCGGCTGGCGCCTCGACCTCGTGTCCACCGCGGCCCGCGGCACCTGGGGCGGCACCGGCGGAAACGCCTTCGCCTACGAGTGCCCCGACGCCCCCTCCGGGCAGCACACCGCCGTCACCACCCTCGCCGGTCGATCGGCCACGGAGGTCGACGCCGCCGGCGTGCGCTGCGGCCTGCCCGACGTCGTCGTGCGATGACCCCGCCGGTAGCGCCGCCGACCCGACGCGCGCTGCCTGGCGTCGCCCTCGCGGCGGCCATCGTGCTCGCATGGTCGGCGTCGCTCGTCGCCGCACTGGCTTTACCCCCGCAGGTAATCCCCTGGGCGCTCTGGCTGCCGATCGTGGCGCTGCGCACCTGGCTGCACACCGGCCTCTTCATCGTCGCCCACGACGCGATGCACGGCACCGTCGCGCCGGGGCGCCCGCGCCTCAACGCCGCGATCGGCACCGTCGCCGTCGGCCTCTACGCGCTCTTCCCCTACGCCACGCTCGCGCGCGAACACCGCGGCCACCACGCCAACCCGGCCAGCAGCGAGGACCCCGACTTCCACGACGGCGCGCACCCCGGCTTCGGCCGCTGGTATCTGCGCTTCATCGGCCACTACCTCCGCTGGCCGCAGGTCGTCGGCCACGCCGTGATCTTCAACGTGCTCCAGCACGTCGTGCACGTCTCGCAGCTGAGCCTGCTGGCCTTCTGGGTGCTGCCCGCGCTCGCCTCCACCGCGCAGCTCTTCTACTTCGGAACCTTCCGCCCGCACCGCGCCCCGCCCGGCGGCTACGCCGACGCCCACCGCGCGACGAGCAACGACTACGGCCCGGCGCTCTCGCTGCTCACGTGCTTCCACTTCGGCTACCACTGGGAGCACCACGCGTGGCCGTCGCTTCCGTGGTGGGCGCTGCCGTCGGCTCGTAGAACTCCCGCACCTCGACCGCGCTGAGCTCGACGTCGAGGCGCTCGTCGGGCGCGAGGCTCGCCACCAGCGCCGCGAGCGACTCGGCGGGGAGCGACAGCGTCCCGGTGACCTCCTGCGTGCGCGTGCCGAGGTCGACCGAGGCGCCCAGCACGCGGTGGCTCACCCGCGACGGCGGCATGCGGAAGGTGAGGCGGCGCTGCTGCCCCGACGCGTCGAGCAGTCGCCGCACCTCGGCCGCCGTCAACGACAGGCGCATCGCGGCGGCCTGGCGCTCGACGCGGCCCGCCGAGCGCACCAGCAGGAGCTCCCGCACGGCCTCGGCCTGGGCCGGGTCGCCGAGGGTCGCCGGGTCGAGCGCGAAGGCCGTCCCGGTGGCGCGCTCGACGGCAGCCAGCGCCTCCAGCGACTCGACCTCCTCGTGCTTCATCGACCCGCCCTCCTGCGGCGCGAAGACGCTCCCCACCGGCAACCCCGCCGCCGCGCAGGCCGGGAGCAGCGACACCCGCCCGCCCTGCCCGAAGCGCCAGACGAAGCGCGCCGCGGCCGCCAGCCTCGCGGCGCTGCCCGTCGCGCCGAGCAGCGCGACCTTGAGCTCGATCGCGGTGCGCGCGTGGTCGAGGCGCAGCGTGAGCCCCAGCGCCGCGGGCTGCGTGTCGTTGATCCAGGTCGAGTGCGTCGTGCCGCCGCGGGCGCAGCGCAGGGCCACGTCGCGCACGGCCAGGGTCTCGGTCGCGCCGCGCAGCTCGACGCCGATGCGCTCGGCGTAGGGCGGCACGGCGAAGGCGAGGGTGCTCTCGTCCTTCATGCTGGCGTGCGCGGCCACGAACCACGGCGGCAGCCCGAGGGCGACCACGTCGTCGGCCGTCGCCTCGAAGCCGTCGCCCTGCTCGATGAAGCGGCGTAGCAGCGCGCGCACCCGCGGCGAGCCGACGGCGCCGGGCGGGTCGAGCGACGGGGCGGCGAGCAGGAGGATGAGCCGGTGCAGCCCGTAGCCGCCGACCCCGGCGAGCGCGCTGAAGCGCAGCTGCCGGGCCTCGCCGCCGCCTTCGAGGGGAGCGTGGCGGGCGAGGAGCTCGTCGCGCGTCGCGTAGACGGTGCGTCCCGCGGCGTCGACGACGACCACCACGACGGGGTGGGCGGCGGCGGCGAGCAACGACACGGCGACGCTCGCCTCGACCCAGCGCCCCTCGGCGCGCAGGGCGTCGAGCTGCGGTACGCGCACGAGGCGGACGAGCGCGCGCAGGCCGGTGTCGACGCCCCCGCACGCGAGCCCGATGGCGTCGCCGTGGGGCTCGAAGGAGAGGCCGCGCTGCGCGAGGGGGGAGGCCGCGAGGCGGTCGCGCAGGAGGCCGAGCGCGAGGCTCACGGCGCGAGCAGCAGGACCTTCACCTGGCTGGGGGAGAGCCGGATTCCGGGGCAGTTGGTGGAGTTCTGGATGCCGACGGAGGTCATGCGCGTGGCGGGGATGCCGCCGACGAGCACGGTGAACGCGGCGGTGACGTGGCGGGTGGGGCCCATGACCATGCCCGAGGCGACGCCGGTCGCGATGCCGGGGTTGTCGCCCATGCTCGTGACCATCGTGGTCGCCATGTTGTGCGCGGGCGTGCACATGAACAGCACGTTGTACGCGGCGGGCACGCCGAGCGGGCCCATGGTGAGGTTGGGGTAGGGGATCGGGATGGGCGCCGGGGCGGGCGGCGCGGGCGTGAGGCACACGTCCGGGAAGCCCATGTCGATGCCCATCATCTGCGTGTTGGCGAACATGGTCGTCGGTCTCCCTTCTCAGCCCAGGTGGATCTGGTCGCCGTCGACCTTCACGAGGTCTTTGGCGGTCGCGATGACGTTGGCGGCGTGGAGGCCGAGCGTCTTGCGGAAGCTCCAGTCGCCCTGCTCGGCGCGCAGCTGGTCGATCTCGCTGACGGTGCGGTAGGCCCGCTGGAGCTTCTGCGAGAGCCGCTCGGCGACGGTGTCGACCCGCCGCGCGGTGAGCTTCAGGTCGTCGAGGTTGGCGGCGAGCGCGCGGCCCACGTACGTGAGCGCCTGCACGGCGAGGTCACCCTCGCGCGCCGTGACGCTGACCGCGTCGGCGGTGACCCGCAGCGCGGCGGGCGAGACCACGTTGACGCCGTCGCGGGCGGCGACCGTGACCGCGCCGTCGGCCGCGGCGATGGTGACCGAGCCGGCGGGCGACCAC
>JAQBQI010000224.1 GCA_028287085.1 Myxococcaceae bacterium | reverse complement strand
GCAGGTCGCGGCGGAAGCGCGGGTCGCTCGCCGTGAGGTACGCCCCCACGAGGCTCGTCACCCCCACCGGCAGCCAGCGGTGCAGCCGCCCGGCGAGGGCGCCCGCGTCGGGCCAGGGGAGCTGGGCCCGCGCGCGGCCGTGCAGGGCGGCGTCGAGCGCGCGCATGGCCTCGGCGACCGGTACCACCTCGGTCTCGGCGAAGTAGGTCTCGCCCGCCGCGGCCGGGTTGTCGATGACGTTGCAGAGCGCGCGCGCGAGGTCGGAGACGTGGATCACCGAGACCGCGCCGGGCAACCCGAGGAGCGGGGCGGGGGCGCCGCGCCAGAGCCACTCGGCGAACTGGCGGAGGTGCGAGTCGGGCCGCATCCCGGGGCCGTAGACCCACGCCGGACGCACGATGGTGAAGGGCAGGCCGGAGGCGCGGACGGCCTCCTCGGCGCGGAGCTTGGAGCGCCCATACTCCGACCGCGGCGACGGCGTCGAGCCGGGCGCGAGCGGCGCGCGGCAGTCGTCGCCGGGCGCGCGGTCGACCGCGCCGATGGTGCTCACGAAGACGAAGCCGGCGAGCGCGGCGCTGCCCCGGAGGAGCGCGAGCATCCGCTCGGTGGGCCGGAGGTTGACGGCCTCGTGGCCGCGGCCGCGGAAGCTCGCGTTGGCGGCGACGTGGAAGACGTAGCGGCACGAGGCGAGCTGCGGGGCGAAGGCGTCGAGGTCGTCGAGCGAGCCAGCGAGCACCTCGAGCTGCGGGTGCGAGAGGTACGCGGCCGAGCGGGCGAGCGCGAAGACGCGGTCGCCGGGCGCGAGGGTGGCGAGCAGCCGGTCGAGCACCGCGCGGCCGACGAAGCCGGTGGCGCCGGTGAGGAAGACGTTCACGGGCGGCGCTCCGCGGCGGGGGGACGGAGGGGGTGGCGGGCGGCGACGACGACGTTCCAGCAGAGGGGGCGCAGGAAGGGGAGCGCGCGGAGGAGGGCCGCGTCGAGGCGCTCGAGCGGCAGGTACAAGGGCGCCCAGCGGTCGGCCTCGTCGACCACCGACTTCCAGTAGCGCTCGCGGTTGGGGTTGCGACGCTGGAGCACCGCCATCGCAACGAAGATCGACAGGGTGGTGAGCCAGAAGTAGTCGCAGCGCACGTCGGCGAAGTGGCGCCGGAAGGCGGCGAGATCGCGCATCGTCAGCGGGTGCTCGTCGGGGGTGCGCACCTCCGTCGCGATCGCGCGGTACACGTTGATGAGCGGGTTGTACGCCAGCGGGTCCCAGCTGAGCAGCGTGCCCTCGGGGGCGAGGTGGGGGGCGAGGCGCCGCAGGGTCGCCTCGACGTCGACGTGGTGGAACAGGTTGCCCACGTAGATGAAGTCGAAGCGCGCGTCGGCCGGCAGCCGCAGGTCTTCGGCCGCCGAGTGGTGCAGCGCGACCTGCACCCTGTGCTGCGCGGCAAGGCGCCCGGTCGACTCCAGCATCCCGGTCGACAGGTCGGTGGCGGTGACGGTCGCGCCCTTCACGGCGAAGTACACGCTGGCCTCGCCGAGGCCGCAGCCGACGTCGAGCACGGTCTTGCCGGCCAGCAAACCCATCGTTCGCGTGATGTGGCGCAGCTCGGGCGAGGTGCACGCCTCGGCCGCCTTCACGACGTCAAGGGTCGACACGTCGGCCGAGCGCGCCCAGGCGTCGTGGAAGGACTCCTCCCGGGCGTGGCGCTCGGCTCCGCGATGGGGAGGGTCGTTCGCCATGCCCGCTCAGCCCCGCCCGAGGCGCGCCCTGATCACCCGGCGGTCGTCGGCCTTGAAGGTGATCCACCAGGCGAAGAACAGGTAGACCACCAGCACCGTGAGGCAGGTCGCGGCCATCGTGAGCAGGTGCCGGTGCAGCCCGTAGCGCTCGGCCGCGACGAGCACCGCGACGCACGGAACCAGCGGCGGCAGCGTGCGCAGGAAGGTGTTGCCGAGGTGCTTCACGAAGGAGGTTCCGAGGCGCTTGCAGACGAACCAGGGCATCACGACGAGGCCCGTCACGCTGGCCGGCAGGAAGGTCGCGAAGGCGACGCCCACGACGCCCATCTTGCGCACCAGCACCACGGAGAGGAGGAGGTTGACGGTGCCCTCGACGACGGTGATGCGGGCCGGGGTCGACAGCTCGCCGAGGCCCTCGAAGATGGGCCGCGCGATGCCGCGCCCGGCGACCTGCGCCACGAAGGCCAGCGCGAGCCAGAACAGGATGGGCATGCCCTGCGCGCCGTGGGCGGCGTCGAGCCAGAGCGACAGCACGTGCCGGCCCCACAGCAGGAACACCAGGGCCACCGGCGCGACGAGGCACATGATGGCCTTGTTGCCGAAGCGCCAGACGCTCTGGAGCCCTTCGAGGTCGCCGCGCGCGGCCGTGGCCGACACGCCGGGCATGAGCACCAGGGTGGCCTTGTCGAGCGCGTCGCGGGCGTAGTCGACGAGGCGCAGCGGGATCACGTAGAGCGTGACGGCCTCGGGCCCGCGCGCCTGCCCGATGACGAACTCGTCGGTGTAGTTGATCAGCTTCTCGGAGAGCGTGAACAGGAAGGACTGCGCCGAGAAGGTGAAGAGGCGCTTCAGGCGGGCGCGCTCGAAGCGCGCGAGGGAGAGGTTGAGCCGCGGCAGCGTGCGCTTCGCGTAGATGTACGCGAGCGCCTGCTCGGCGATGAGCGAGGCCATGGTGACGGCGCCGACCATCACCACCGAGCGGTCTTCGCGGAGCAGCACGATGAACACCGCCGCGCTGCGCACGAGCAGCAGCACGAAGTTGTACTTGTTCATCACGTCGAAGCGCTCGAGGCCCATCAGGATGCCGCCGTAGACGCTGCCCGGGAACTGCACGAGCAGCCCGACGCCCATCATCAGCAGCATCAGCCGCGCGTCGTTGGCGAAGGCCGGCGGGATCTGGAAGAGGTGCGGCAGCGGCGCGATGAGCGCGAGGGCGAGCGCGAAGCAGAGCGCGCCGAAGCCCAGGTACACGCCGAAGATGGTCGAGCAGGTGGCGTTGAGCTCGTCGTAGTCCTCGCGGGCGTGGTGCTCGGCGACGAACTTCACCACCGCCGCGCCGAGGCCGAAATAGAGGATGCCCGAGTAGCCGACGAGCCCCGAGATGAGCGCCACGATGCCGTAGCCGGCGTCGCCCAGGCGCCGCACCATGAAGGGCGTCATCAGCACGCTGATGATCAGCTGCGCGCCGAGGGCGAGCCACTGCGACGAGATGTTGCGGATGAGTCGGCGGAGGTCCATGCGAGCGCCCCGTCTACCGGGAGGGGCACCCTATACCAGACGCTGCGCCGTGGGGGATGACGAAGGCCGCGGGCGGGCCAGGGAGGGGGTTGGGCGGGCTCAGGCCGCGGCCGAGTCGGTCGCGCGGGAGTCTTCGTCGAAGCTGGGCATCGACCCGAGCGAGGGCTCGGAGATGCGCTCGGGCAGCGCGACGGGGGCGACGGCCGGGAGGTTGAGCCCGAGGCGCTCGCGCGTGACGGTGAGCGACACGTAGCCGAAGCCCATGAGGAAGAGCATCGCGAAGGGGGCCGCGATGTAGTGGTGCGTGGCGACGGCGGCGACGACGGCGGCGGCGCTCTCGAGGCCGATGAGCATCTCGACCCACGGGAGGCTGGTGCGCGCGCGGTAGCGGCCCTGCTTGGCGCGGTCGCCCTTCTTCGGGGTGCGCACGAACTCGCCCGTCTCGGCGGTGAGGCCCTGCCAGACGGCCTTGGTGAGCCACGGGCTCATGCCCGAGCCGATGGCGAGCAGCCACGGCAGGCGGCGCAGGGCGCCCCAGGCGGAGCGCTGCTGCGAGCGCTCGGCGACGACGTAGAAGGTGAGCAGCGAGCCCGTCGAGGCGAACATCAGCCCGAGGTCGATGGCGAGCCCGAGGGGCGAGCTGGCGGGCATCACCAGGAGCATCGGGAGCAGGAGCACCGCGAGCGCCACCATGAGGGGGTAGGCGAAGTGCGGGGTCATGTGGAAGATGGCTTCGAGGCGCACGCCGAAGGGGAGGTCGCTGCGCGACCAGACGCGGCCGAGCAGCTTGCGCGCGGTCTGCACGGTGCCCTTGGCCCAGCGGAACTGCTGCGCGCGGAAGGCCTCCATCTCCTCGGGGAGCTCGGCGGGGGTGACGTGGTCTTCGCGGTAGACGAACTTCCAGCCGGCGAGCTGCGCGCGGTAGGAGAGGTCGAGGTCTTCGGTGAGGGTGTCGTGCTGCCAGCCGCCGGCGGCGCCGATGGCCTCGCGGCGCCAGATGCCGCCCGTACCCGAGAAGTTGAAGAAGTGACCCGCGGCGAAGCGGGCGCGGTTCTCGACCATGTGGTGCCCGTCGAGCATGAGGGCCTGCACGCGGGTGAGGATGGAGGTCTCGCGGTTGAGGTGGCCCCAGCGGGCCTGCACGCAGCCGACCTTGGCGTCGGCGAAGTGGTGCACCACCGTGCGCAGGAAGCTCGCCTGCGGGAGGAAGTCGGCGTCGAAGATGGCGACCAGCTCGCCCTTGGCGAGCGTGAGCCCGTGGTCGAGCGCGCCGGCCTTGAAGCCCACCCGGTCGCGGCGGTGGATGTACACCGCGTCGACGCCGCGGTTGCGCAGCTCGATGACCTTGGCGCGCGCGAGCTCGCGGCTGTCGTCGGTGCTGTCGTCGAGCACCTGGATCTCGAAGCGGTCGGCGGGGTAGTCGATGGCGGCCACCGACTCGAGCAGGCGCTCGAGCACGTCGGGCTCGTTGAAGAGCGGGAGCTGCACGGTGACGTACGGGAGCTCGGCGTCGCTCATGCTGCGCGGCGCGGCGGGGGGGAGGGACTCCCGGTGCTTCCACAGCAGCCACACAAGGTGGCTGCGATGCAGCCCGTAGAACACCAGCGCCAAGAGGACGGAGAGGTACGGGACCGCGATGAGGTAGGTGGCCATCAATGCTCCTGCTTCGACCGGACGGTGTGTACCGCCGCAGCGCGCGTCGCCTCACGTTTTGGGCAACGCGCTGAAACCGCTGGGGTGATAGCGTTTTGACCCCCGTGAAGTTGTCGCCGACTTGTATTTTGTTGTCCCGGAGTGTCGAGCGGTGACCCCCCCGCCGGCGCGCTGGGCGTGGCTCGTGGTGGCGCTGGCGGCCTGCGGGTCGGCCAACCGGGGGCGGGCGACGCGGGTCGAGCGCGAGCAGCGCGTGACGGCCGACAACGACGCGCGCACGCGGTGGTTCGCGTCGCTGTACTCGCTGCAGCGGCTGCTGGCGACGGCCGACGCGCGGCGCCTCGACGTGCTCGGCCCGCTGCAGGTGATGCTGTGCCTGCCGGCCGACGCGGCGCTCTCGCGGCTGGGCGCGCTGGCGCAGGCGCGCATGGCGCAGACCGGCGCGGCGCGGGTGAGCACGCGGCTGCGGCGCACGCTGGAGTCGGAGGCGGCGATCACGCGCTGGGTCGAGGCGACGGCGCGCGGCGCGGGCGACGCCGTCGAGCGCGAGGCGCTCATCGCGGTCGAGGAGACGCTGGTGGTCGAGCGCGCGACGCCGGCGGGGCGGGTGGCGCTGACGCTGCCGTCGACCACGGTGGCCGCGCCCGAGCCGCGGTGCGAGCCGGGGGCGGTCGAGGGCTCGCAGGGCGCCGACGGCGCGGCGGTGCAGGCGCAGATCGCGATCGTGCTGCGGCGCTCGGCGGCGCAGGCGCTGATGCTACAGCGGGCGGTGGCGCTGGCGGGCGAGCTGCGGGCGCTGCAGCCGGCGCTGGCCG
>JAQBQI010000203.1 GCA_028287085.1 Myxococcaceae bacterium | reverse complement strand
CGTCGCGGCCGCGACCGACCCCGCGGCCGACGCCTTCCTGCTCGTCGCGGGCGCCCTGCTCGTCGCGGCGGCGCTGCTCCCCGCCGCCCCCCTCGCCCCCCGTTCGCGCGCCCTCGGCCCCCTCGCGGCGGCGGCGCTGGCCCTCGTGGCCCTCGCGGCGTGGCCGCTCCTCGACGCGCCCTTCGACACCGACGCCCCGGTGCTGCGCGCCGCCTTCGCCGCGGTCGACGTCTTCGGCGACTGGAACCACCCCTTCCTCCCCTACCTCCTCAACCGCCCCGCCACCTGGGTCTCGCTCGAGCCGCGGGCGCTGCGCGTCGTGCCCTTCGTCTTCCTCTGCGCCGAGGCCGCCCTCGCGGTGCGGGCCGCGGCGCGCGACGGCGGACCCCTCGCGGGCGCCCTCTGCGGGGCGTGGTTCGCCTGCGAGGTGCCGCGCCGCCACGGCCTCGCCGACCTCGGCGACTGGGACGTCGCCGGCGCCTTCCTCCTCGCCCTCGTGGCCTGGGCCCAGCGCCCCTCCCCTCCCCGCGCGGGCGCCTGGGTCGCCCTCGCCCTCCTGCTCGCCGCGGGGGTGCTCTCGTCGTGGCTGATGATCGTCCCGGCGGGCGTGCTCGCCCTCTGCCTGCTCGCCGCGGCGCGGCGGGCTGAGCTCCCGCGGGGCCCCGTCGCCGCCGTCGCCGCGGTCGTCGCCGCGCTCTCCGTCGCGGCCGGTCGGGTCTTCCTGGCGGGGCACGGGGGCCCCGAGCCCGGGCACGCCCAGGAGGTCGCCCGCGCGATGCTCGTCGAGTCGCCCGTCGGGCGCTCGGCGGCGATGGCCGCGCCCGCGGCGCTCGGTCTCGCCTGGGCCTTCGCGGGCCGCGCGCAGCTCGCGCGCCGCTTCGCCCTCGGGGCCCTCGTGGCCGTGCCCGCCGCGGTCGCCGTGGCCTTCCGCTGGAGCCACGTCAACGGCGGCTACTACGCCGGGCTCGTCACGCCGCTGCTCTGCTACGTGGCCGCCGCGGCGACCGCGCGCGCCCTCGCCGCCGCGGGCCCCTCGCCCGAGGCGCGGGTGCTGCTCGCGCTCGCGGTGGGCGCGCTCACCGTCGACCTCGTGCCCGCGTCGCCCGCCGCCGGCTGGAACCAGCTCCGCGCCTTCGCGCGCGGGTCGTCCCGCGACGCGCGGCCCATCGTCACCAACTCGGCCTCGCTCGCGCGGGTCATCGGCTTCGAGCGGGCGCGGGCGGGCGACGGACCCATCGCCGCGGCCATCACGCCCCCCGCCGCGCTCGCCCGGCGCGTCCGCCTCGTGGGCCGCGGCGACTGCGCGCTCCGCGGCGGCGAGGCCGAGCTCGCCGGTGGCTTCCACCTGGTGCTGCTGCGCCAGGACGATCCCGCCGGGCGGCGCGCCTGCGTCGAGCGCTACGGGCCGCGCTGCGCGGAGGCGGCGGGGGGCTCGGGGCCGGGCGAGCGCGCGGCGTGGGTCTACCGCTGCCGCGCGGCGCGCTGACGCCAGAGGGCGACCTCGCGCGCGAAGGTGAAGGGGCGGCAGAAGAGCGGGTTGCTCGCGCAGCGCGGCACGTCGTCGGCGTCGCGCACGACCAGCGGGGTGCCGAAGTTCCAGTGGAACGACGGCTCGAAGAAGCCGGGCTTCTCGGCGCCCATCGGGGCGAGCGTGATGGTCAGCCACGTCGCCACGAAGAGCAGGTTGGGCACCGGCCGCTGGAAGAACGACCCGTCGCGGCGGGTGAGGCGCTTCCAGGCGCGCGCGAGGAAGGCCAGGGACGGGTCGACGACCGCCGCGCCGAGGCGGTCGAGGTGGGGCACGAGGTAGTTCGCGAGCGGGATGGGCAGCACCTTGGCGAAGTCGTCGATGTAGCCCGCCGTGCGCAGCGCCCACGACGAGAACACGATGCCGAAGCCCACCAGCAGGCCGAAGAGGGCCTTGCCGGCGTCGGTCTTCGGGATCGTCGAGGGGTCGGTCGCGAGCAGCGCGACCGCGAGGATCATCGGCGGGCGCAGCACGGTGGGGTTGTGCTCGAAGCGCAGCGCGGCCACCGCGGCGATGGAGAGCGGCAGGATGCGGAAGCGCGTCTGCGGCAGGATGGCCAGCAGCACCATGAGCTCGGCGATGTTGGGCGCCAGGTTCATCAGGTGGAACAGGCCGCCGACGGAGATGAGCCCCGGGGCCGCGTAGGAGAGCAGCCCGGTGACCGAGAGGCCCGTCGCCGAGGGGTTGAGGAAGTGGCGCCCGTTGCGGTGCAAAAAGGCCTTCGAGGCGAAGGCCGCCAGGATGCTGAGGATCACCCCGGGCGGGTTGAACCAGACGAAGAGGTTGGTACTGAGCACGACCGGGAAGGGCGACGCCCCGACGCGCCAGAGCCCCGTGCGCGCGAACGAGAAGGCCGCGTCGGCGGCGAAGGCCAGCGCGAGCTGCAGCGCGAGCGACGTGGCGTGGTCGCGCACGCCCGACCAGTAGAGCGACCAGTAGAGGAAGATCAGCGCCTGGATGATCGAGGGGATCAGGTGCGGCAGGCGGATCTCCCAGACGACGCGCCCGTTGCGCAGCACGCCGAGCACGGCGGCGAGCGCGACGAGGGCGAGGGTCGCGTCGCGCAGCAGCGAGAGGTCGCCGGCCGGCTGGCGCACGTCGCGGTTCTCGCCGGGGCCGCCGTCGGCGCGCGCGATGACCCACGCGGCGTGGATGAGCCGCTCGGTGACGCGCTCGTCCATGGTGAAGCTCGCGACCTCCATCGAGTAGCTGCGCGAGCGGAAGCGCGGCATGTGGTCGCTCACGCCGCGGCGCAGGTTGAGCGCGCCCTGCACGCGCCCGCGGGCGTCGCGCAGCTGGAGCGAGAAGCCGCGGGGGTTGGCCTCGGCGAGGCGCAGGTCGGGGGGGGAGCCGAGCAGCCCGAGGAGGCGCTCGCCCTCCGCCCGCGACCCCGGATCGATCGCCGCGGGGGGGTCGGCCAGGGCCGCCGGCGACGCGAAGAGGAGCGCGAACAGCACGAGCAACCAGAGCCGCGACAACTGACCTCCTGGGAGGCGGCAAGTGCGCCTCGAGCCGCGATGACGGCGGCGATCCTCGCTTGGCCGCAGGGCGCGTGGCAAGCGCGCGCGGGCCCCGGTTTCCGGGCGTCCGCGTAGTGCTTGACAGGACCGTCGACGGACGGGACAAATCGCGCCAGCTCGATGGCCAACCCACCCCCGCCGCCGCCACCCCGACCGATGCGGTGGGCGAAACGGGCGGCGGCCGTGGCCTTCTCGCTCGCGCTCACCGAGGCGCTGCTGCACGGCGCGTTCTGGGTCTTCGCGCACACGAGCAAGCCCAACTGCGGCACGCGCCCCGAGCTGCTCGCGCGGCTCATCCACGCCTACTCGCACCCGCGCCCCGAGCCCGGCCCCTCGGACGGCATCGTCTCCGACCCGCACCGCGGCTACCGCCACGCGCCCAACCTGCGCGACCAGGAGCTGCACGGCGCGCGCATGTCGACCAACAGCCGCGGCATGCGCGGGGCCCGCGAGTACCCGGTGCCGCGGCCGCCCGGGGTGATCCGCGTGGCGGCGGTGGGCGACTCGTTCACCTTCGGCGAGGGCCTGCCCGACGACCAGACCTGGCCCGCGCAGCTCGAGCGCGCCGTGCCCGGCACCGAGGTGATGAACCTCGGCGAGCGCGCCTACGCCCACGACCAGATGTTCTTCGCCCTCCAGGACGACGGGATGCCGCTGCAACCCGACGCGGTGATCCTGGGCTTCTACCTGAACGACCTCTGGCGCGACGAGCTCACCTTCTACTGCGCCGAGAAGCCGCGCTTCTCGCCCGCGCCCGGCGGTTGGGTCACCGACAACTTCCCCGTCCCGACCCCGTGGGACGCGCACGACCGCGCCCGCCGGCTGCCGCTGCTCTACGCCGTGCCGCGCGTGCTCTTCGAGGCCGCGGGGCTCGAGTCCCTCGACGACCGCAGCGGCGAGCGGCGCGGCGCCGAGGCCATCACCCGCATGCGCCGCCTCGCCGAGGGCGCGGGCGCGCGCTTCGTGATCGTCAACCTCCCCGACCACCCCGAGCGCCCGCCGCAGGAGCGCGGCTTCTTCCGCGACTACTGCGCGCGCACGGGCGCCGAGTGCGTCGACGCGGCGCCGCTCTTCCGCCCGGCCGCGGGCACCGCCGACCCCGACGCCATGCGCGCGCGCTTCCAGGGCCGCTACGGCATCCACTACTCGCCCGACGGCTACGCCGTCGTGGCCGAGGCCCTGCGCCGCCACTTCGCCGAGCGCCCCATCGCCCCGCGGGCCGCCCGATGACCGACCCCGCCGCCGGGGACGTGCGCCGCGCGCTGCGGGCCGCCGTCGACGAGGCCCTCGCGGCCCACCCCGCCTACGGCTACCGCATCAGGTCGGTCTTCTACGGCGAGTCGGTCGAGCTCACCCTCGAGCGCGGGGCCGCGCCCTTCGCGGTCTGGCTGCGGCCCGCCCACGACGACACGGCGTCCTTCCGGCAGACCGCCGGGCTCAAGGTCGGTTACAGCGGCGAGGCCCCCGAGCCCGGCGCGTACAAGCTGCTCGGCGCGCTCTGCGACCGCCTCGCGCGCTGGGAGTCGGCGCTCCCCCCGGGCGCCCTCGCGCGCCTCTTCGACGTGGCCCCGGCCCCCGCCGCGGTCGACCCGGCGGCCGCCCCCGTCGACGCCGGGGTGCAGTCGTGGCTCGCCCAGGCGACCATCACCCCGCTGCACCACGACTGGCTGCCCGAGCGCGAGCGCCGCCTCGCCGGGCGCCTCGCGGCCATGACCCCGCGACCGCGGCGCGTGCTGCTCGTCAACGCCACCAAGGGGCTGCCCTACTACCCCTCCGTCGTCGACTTCTTCGCCGCCCTCCAGCGCGCGCACCCGGCCGTGCAGGTGACCAGCGCGAGCTACTTCCCGACGATCTACCAGTTCCACCAGGGGGTGGCGCGCAAGGGGCTGCGGGTCGCGCCGCTCGCCGAGGTCGAGGGCTGGGGCGCCGACGACTTCAACCGCTTCGACGTGGTGCTGCTGGTCGGCCCGAGCGACCTCGCCGCGCGGCTCCTGGCGCTGCCGGGCCTCGCCGCCCGCCTCGTGCTGCTCGACCTGGCCTTCTATCACCAGCTCATCGATCAATATCCGAAGAAGTTCTACGACAGCGAAGACGTCATCGAAGACAAGGCCGCGCAGCGCAACCGCGTGGTCTGCTACTCGTGCCAGCCCGAGGCCAAGGTGCGGCGCGACCTCGACGGCTTCTGCCGCTTCGACCTCGTCGACTGGCGCTGGTTCAATTACATCCCGCTGGGCTTCGCCTACGGGCGCTACTACCAGAGCGACCGCAAGCTCTTCGACGTCGCCCTGCTCGGCAGCGTCAACCGCGACTACGCCCGCCTCGACCCGGCCGCGCTGGGCGGGGTGCGGTTCCTCTTCCTGGGCTCGATCGAGCGGGTGCCCGACCTGCTGCGGCTGCGCGACCGGCTCGACCTCACGGTCGCGCCGCAGGTCGACCCCGACGTCTACGCGCGGCTGCTCAGCCTGTGCCGCTGCGTCGCGATGCCGCTCGTCTGGTCGCCGCGCCACAGCGTGCTCAACGCCTTCGTGTCGCTGCTCGACGCCGTCGCCAGCGGGGTGCCCCTGGTCGTCGGCCGCCACGAGGGCGCGGCCCGCATCGAGCGCGAGGGCCTGCCGGCGGTCTTCTACGACGACGCCGTGCCGGGCGACTTCTCGCGGCAGCTCGCCGGGCTCCTGGCCGACGAGGGGCGCGCCCGCGAGGTCGGCGCCCGCGCGCTCGCCTTCGGGCGCGAGAGCCTCGACGTGTACCGCGTGCTCGAGACGATCACGCGCGACGAGATCCTCTGAGCGGCAAGGGCCCTCAGCGGACATGAGACCCCCGACCACGAAGTCACCATTCGATCGATTGAAGAGTAGAGAGAGGAGCGGCGGGCGATGCCGACGGCACTGATCACGGGTTCGAGCGGTCTGGTGGGCAGCGCGGCGGCGGCCCGGTTCGCGCGCCAGGGCTGGGCGGTGCTCGGCGTCGACAACGACCAGCGGCAGCGCTTCTTCGGCCCCGCGGCCTCGACCCTCGGCACGCGCGCCGCGCTCGAGGCCGAGTTCGCGAACTACCGCCACTACGACGCCGACATCCGCGACGAGGCCGCCATCGGGGCCCTCTTCGCCGAGCACGCGGGCGGCGTCGACCTGGTGATCCACGCGGCCGCGCAGCCCTCGCACGACTGGGCCGCGAGCGCGCCCTTCGTCGACTTCCAGGTCAACGCCACGGCCACGCTGCACCTGCTCGAGATGACCCGCCGGCACTGCCCCGCGGCGGTCTTCGTCTACACCTCGACCAACAAGGTCTACGGCGACGCCTCCAACGCGCTGCCCTTCGTCGAGCGCGACACCCGCTGGGAGCTCGACCCCGCGCACCCCTACGCCGCGCGCGGCATCGACGAGTCGCTCACCGTCGACCGCTCGCTGCACAGCCTCTTCGGGTGCTCGAAGCTCTCCGCCGACGTCATGGTGCAGGAGTACGGCCGCTACTTCGGGCTGAGGACGGCGTGCTTCCGCTGCGGGTGCATCACCGGCGGCAACCACGCGGGCGTCGCGCTGCACGGCTTCCTCGCGCACCTGATGCGCTGCGCCGTCAACCGGCAGCCCTACGTGGTCATCGGCTATCAGGGCAAGCAGGTGCGCGACAACATCCACGCCGACGACCTCGCGGCGGCCTTCGAGGCCTTCTACCGCGCGCCCCGCGCGGGGGCCGTCTACAACATGGGCGGCGGCCGCCAGGGGAGCTGCTCGGTGCGCGAGGCCGTCGCCCTCGCCGAGCGCCTCACCGGCCGCCCGATGGACGTCTCCTACGACGACCACGCCCGCAAGGGCGACCACATCTGGTGGATCAGCGACGTGGGCGCCTTCCGCCGCGACTACCCGGAGTGGGACTACCGCTACGACCTCGCGGCGGTGGCCGAGAGCGTCCACGCGGGCGCGGTCGCGGCGCAGTCGGCGCGTTAGTCCCCTGTGGAAAGGGGCTAGTCCGCCGGCACGAGCGACTCGTCGGGCGAGCGCGGTCGCGCGGTCGCGACGAAGAGCCCGAGGCCCGCGAGGGTGCTCGCCACGACGAGCCACACGCTCAGCCACGCGCGGCCGGGCCCGACGGGCTCGCCCGCGGGGCCGGGCATGTGCAGCCGCGGGGGGAAGGCCCGCGGGTCGCCCGCCCAGGGGCTCTCGGGGAAGACCTCGTCGAGCACGGCCGCGAGGCGGCGCGCCTCGGCCGGGGCGACGTCGTCGTCGGGGTAGAGCACGAAGTGGCGCGGGCTCGTCGCGCCGCGCGCGACCGGCGGGCGCATGAGCATGAAGCCCACCGCCGAGCCGTCGCGCCGCGCGAGGTCGATGCGAATCGCCCCGTCGTGCGAGAAGCCCTGGAACGACGGGCGGAACCCCGCCCCCTCGACGGGCCCGCCGAGGTCGCCGCGGTGGGCGCGCTCGGCGAGGCGGCGCAGGCCCTCGCGCCCCTCGAGGGTGAGCTGCTGGGCCTCCACCGGCGGCAGCTCGATGGCGTCGGTGCGGGCGAGCTGCGCGGCGCGCGGGGGCGTGTCGGGGTTGGGCCCGAGGCGCAGCGCGGCCAGGGCGAACGCCATGGGCACGAGGAAGACGGCCCGGTGGCGGAAGCGCGCGGGCGCGAAGCGGCGCGCGGGCCACGCGAGCAGCAGCACCGCGACGATCACCGCCGGCGCGAGCACGGGCGGGAAATAGCGGGCGTGCACCTCGTGGTGGATCGCGACGAGCACCCCGACGCCGGCGGCGTAGGGGCCGACGAGGGCGGCGGCCGCGAGGGCGGCCCGGGCGCGCGCCGGCAGGTCGCGGAAGGCGGGGTTGAGCGCGGCCCCGACGGCGACCACGACGAGCGAGCCCACGTAGACCCAGGTGCGCAGCCCGGCGGCGCTGATCGCCTGCCAGTTGCCGAGGAGGGCCTGCGAGGAGGTGGCGGCGCCCGCGGCGACGAAGACCGCGACGGCCAGCGGGGTGGAGACGTACCAGCGGCGCCCGCCGAGGGCGGCGAGCAGCACCAGCGGCGGCAGCAGGATGGCCGCCGAGGGGTGGGCGTTGACGGCGTGCGAGGTGAAGACCGCGGCGGCGGCCAGCGGGAGCAGGTCGCCGGTGAGGGCGAAGACCAGCAGGAAGGCCGCGGCGGCGGCGGCGAAGAGCAGGGTGATGCTGCAGTCGAGCAGCGGGATGCCGAAGCGGATCGCCGTCATGAGGGCGAGCGAGAGCACGGCCGCGGGGGTGGCGAGGGCGGGGCGGGTGAAGCGCGCGGCGGCGAGGAAGATGAGCCCGATGCCCGCGGCGGCGAGGGCGAAGACCGCGACGCGCACGGTGCTCATGGTGCCGCCGAAGTGGCGCACGGCGAGCATGAGGTCGGGCCAGACGGCGCCGTTGTCGAGCACCACGGAGGAGCCGGTGCCCGCGGTGAAGCAGAGGCCGAAGAGCAGGCAGTTGATGACGAGCATGAAGGGCTCGCTGCTGCGGTCGGCCGGGGCGAGCGCGTGGTCGCACCAGACGTACGAGAGCCACGCGACGGCGAGGGCCGCGGGCAGCTCGAGGCGGCGCAGCGTGGCGGCGCGCCGCGGGTCGGCGGAGAGCCAGGTGACGAGCGCCCCGAGGGCGAAGAAGCCCGCCATGAGCGAGGTGGAGCGCAGGGGCATCAATCCTGGTGGGTAGTCCGCGGCGCTTCGGAGCGTCAACCGTGTCGTCGGCCGGGGGCGTTCCGGTAGAGTCCGCGGCGCGATGAAGACGCCGGCCCGGTCCCCCCAGACGCTCCGACTCCTGACCGCGGCGGCGGGGGTCGCGCTGGGCGTCGGCGCGTTCGCGGTCGCCGAGTGGGTCGCGCGCCGCGGCCACGGCGACCTCACCCAGCAGGCCACGCGCGACTACCAGGCGTGGGCCGCGGGGCCCTGCTACCGCGTCGACGGCGACCGCCTCGTGCGCGTGCGCCCGCCGCAGGGCCCGCAGATGCTCGCCGCCCCCGAAGACTCGGTGCCCCGGCGCAAGGCCCCGGGCGTGCGCCGCGTCGTCGTCGTGGGCGAGTCGACCGGCGAGATGCTCGAGCGCGCCCTCGCCGCCGCCGCGGGCAACCCCGGCTGCCGCCACCGCGTCGAGGTGCTCCAGTGCTCCGCGGCCGGGGCGCTCCCCGAGGTCGCGGTGCGCCGCGCCCGCGAGGCCCTCGCCTACTCGCCCGACGTCCTCGTGGTGGCGCTCGGGCACAACTTCCTGCTCCCCGGCCCGCCCCCGCCGCCGCGGCCGATCGTGGGGCAGAGCCAGCTCGGACGCGACCTGCGCGGCCTCGCGCCGGGCGCCAACCCCCCGACCAACCCCCTCGACCCGCCGCGCGCCGACGGCCGCGACCCGCCCGCCATGGGGCGCGCCGCCTACGCAGAAATCCTCCCCGCGGCGCGCGCCCGCGGCGTCGCGGTGATGGCGCTGCTGCTCTCGTCGAACCTGTGGTTCCGCCCGCGGGCCGAGGCGGCCTACGTGGCCTCGCCCGAGCGGGCCCTCGCCTGGGTGCGCTGGGCCCGCGGCGACCTCGCCGGC
>JAQBQI010000192.1 GCA_028287085.1 Myxococcaceae bacterium | reverse complement strand
TGGTGCCGCCGGCCGACGAGCTCGCGGCGACCTGGGTCTACGTCGTCGCGACGATGGACGACGCGACCTGGGTCGAGCGGCGCGAGGGCGACGGCGCGGCGCCCGCGGCGACCGAAGAGCGCGGGCTGCGCGTGGGCCTCTCGGCGCTGCACCGCGCGGCGACGGTGCAGGAGTTCTCGCTGCGCGCCGCGGTCGAGGGCGACGCCGCGTGGGTCGAGGAGGCGCGCGTGGCGGGCGTCGACGACCGTCGATTACAGCTATTTGTAAAGGCGTCGCAGGGGCTGCTGCGCACGATGAAGATCACGACCCTCGACGCGGCCTTCCTCGAGGGCGCCGCGGTCGAGGGGGGCGACCCGCTGTGGTCGCTGCTCTTCGACCCCGAGCCGATGGTCAGCCGCGCCGGGAGCTGGGTGACGCTGCCTCCGCCCGCCGCCCGCTACGAGCCCGGCAGCAGCCCCAGCAGGTAGTCGCGGGCGCCCGTGAAGCGCACGTCGTCGCGGCAGCTCGCGCGCCCCGAGGCCGCGCGGTCGCCGCGGGCGAGCGCCACGTCGCCGCCGGGGTCGATCGTCACCCGGTCGAGGCCGAGCCGCGCGGCCGTGGGGGCGTCGAAGCGGTAGGTGCGCGCGGCGCCCGTCGCGCTGGCGGCGTAGCCCGTGTGGTCGGCGGCGAGGTTCGCGGCGAGCGCGAGGCCGGGGAGCGGACCCGAGAGGGCGAGCGAGAGCGAGGCGTCGAAGGGCGCGCTCGCGAAGCCCACGTCGGGCGGCAGCGACGGGTCGGTGAGCACCCGCAGGGTCGTGACCGTGACGGCGACGCCGGGGGCGAGCTCGGCGCGGCACTCCTCGGCGACGACCCGCCGGGCCCGCACGAAGACGTCGCGGGGCACGGGCCACGAGGGCGCGTCGGCCACGCGCACGCGGGCGCCGGGTTCGAGCGTGCGCACCTGCTTGAGCACCAGCCGCGCCGGGCGGGCGTCGCCCTCGCGCCGCGCCGGCCACCCCGCGGCCATGTCGTGGAACTCGTAGTCGAGCGTGATCCCCCTCGCCCGCTGCGCGGCGGGGCGGGCGGCGTTCTCGCGGTCGAGCCAGCGGCGCGCGACCGCGGCGGTGTCGTCGAGCAGCCGGCGCAGGGCGACGTCGTCGAGCAGCGCGCGGTCGGGGGCGAGCGTCGAGCGGCGCACGCGCTCGATGCGCACGGCGCCGTCGCGGCCGCGCAGCACGCGCAGCACCTCGGGGAGCACCTGCGGGTCGGGGTTGGCGACGCTGCCGTCGCCGGCCTGCACGTTGACGTCGAGGCGCTCGGCGTCGGGGTCGCCCGGCGGGAGCAGCGTGACGGTGCACACGCCCGTGGCGCGCTCGAGCTCGTCGTCGAAGCGCGGGTGCACGAGCACCCCCATCGCGGCCGAGAGGTGGTCGATGCGCTCCAGCCGGCGCTCCTCGAAGGCCTCGAAGGACCAGTACGAGCCCCACACCCGCAGGATGGATCGCTCGACGGTCTTGTCGCGGTCCGAGGCGCGGGGCTGGGCCGCGGGGTCGAGGAAGCCCGTGTACGACTCGTAGAGCCCGGCGCCGTTGAAGCCCTCGATGTCCTCGACGTTCGACGACGAGCGGAAGCGGATGCCCTGCGTCGGCGCCAGCTGCGCGTAGGCCGCGCGCAGGGTGCGCTCGATCTCCGCGAGCGTGGCGGGGTCGATCGGCGTCGACTCGACGAGGCCGCGCACGCCGCCGCCCCGCGCGAGCGAGCCCAGCGGCGTCGACGGCCCGTGCGCGCGCAGGAACCCGTCGGCCCAGAGCCCGTCGGCGGGGGAGTTGCGCCGCGCCCGGTAGGCCGCGTCGCCCTCCAGCGTCAGCAATCGGGCGCGCGGGTCGCCCTCGAAGGCCGGGTCGGAGAGCAGCGCGGCGACGCGCTCGCGCAGCGGGGCGAGGTGCTCGGCGTAGGCGCGCACGGTGATTCCGTGCGGTCGGTCGGGCGCGTCGAGGCCGGGCTCGCGCACGAGCGCGATCATGCCCATCGACTTGCCGCCGACGGTGCTGGCGAGCGCGGCGATCTCCGCGGGGTCGCGCGCGGCGAGGTCGACGAGGTAGGGCATCGCCGCGAGCGGGGGCGTGGTCACCGCGCGCGCCGGGTGCGAGAGCAGCGCGCCGTAGCGGCGAAACTGCTCCTCGGTGATGGGCGCGAGCACCACGCGCCCGGGCGACGCCGCGAGGAGCACGACGGGGGCGTGGCCGCGCGCGAGCTGGTCGACCTCGGCGTCGTCGAGGACGCCCGCGAGGTAGGCGTTGGGGATGCCGCGGTTGCGCGCGAGCAGGTTGACGTGCGCGAGCGGCGTCTGCGGCACCGCGGTGATCACCCCGGCGGCGGGCGGGAGCGCGTCGGGCGACTCCGCGAAGACCAGCACGTCGTCGGGCGTGGCGTCGACGGCCGCCTCGCCGCGGCGCACCACGCGCAGCCGCCCGGCGGTGACGCCGTCGCTGTAGACCTCGCGCGCGCCCGGCACCACGAGGTCGGCGTACCGGAGCAGGCGGTCGGCGTAGGGGAGGCGCTCGCGCTCCATGCGGGCGGCGAGCGCCTCCTGCGCGGTCGAGCGCACGAGGAAGCGCAGCGCGCCCGCGACCGCGGGGGGCAGGCGCGCCGCGAGCGCCTCGAAGAAGACGACGAGCTGCGCGTGGGTGGGCTCGTCGCCGTACTCGAGCTCGAAGGCCCAGCGCTCGGGCGCGCCGGCCCGCGCCGGGACGCGCACCAGCGAGCCGACGCCGTAGCGCCGCGCGGGCCCCACCGCGCGCTCGTAGAAGCGCGGCGAGTAGAGGCGGCCGTCGTCGACGAAGAGCAGGTCGAGCGGCAGCGCCGACCGGCCGCGCGCCCACTGCACGATCGCGGCGACCGAGGCGAAGTCGCCGCCCGACACCGGCGCGACGTCATCACCGGGCACCCTCGCGCCGTTGAGCAGACGGAACCAGTACCACTCGTCGTGCAGGCGGTAGAAGCGCCCGTCCTGGAAGCGCAGGTCGCGCCGCGCGCCGTCGCCGAAGGCGGTGATCACGAACTTCAGCGACGAGAGCCCGAAGGCGGTCGTGGCGAGGGCGTCGTAGTCGGGCGCGGCGGCGAGGCGGGCGACGGTGTGGTCGGCGAAGTCCGCGTCGGGGTCGGCGCCGTCGCAGCCGGGGGCGACGGCCGCGACC
>JAQBQI010000183.1 GCA_028287085.1 Myxococcaceae bacterium | reverse complement strand
GCGAGGCGCGCGCGGAAGACCTCGTCGACCTCGGCGCGGCGCGCGATCGCCTGGCGCGCGAGCTCGGCCTCGGACGGCGTGTGGGCCACCGTCGCCAGGTCGTTGCCCGCGGCGATCGCGCGCACCGCGGCCGCGGCGACCCCCCACGAGCTGCGGATGGGCAGCATCTCGAGGTCGTCGGTGACCGCGACGCCGCGCATGCCGGCGACGTCGCGCAGCAGCTCGGTGGCGCAGCGGGCCGAGAGCGACGCGGGGAAGTCGCGGTCGACGCCGTCGTACACGACGTGCGCGAGCATCACGGCGGCGGCGGTCGAGGCCACGGCCACGAAGGGGACGAGCTCGACCCGGCGCAGCGACTCGACCGTCGCGGCGACGTGGGGGAGCACCTGGTGGCTGTCCTCGCGGGTTCCGCCGTGACCGGGGAAGTGCTTGGCGCACGCGAGCACGCCCGCCGCCTGGAGCGCGCGCACGAAGGCCTCGCCGTGCCGCGCGACCTTGGCCGGGTCGCCCCCGAACACGCGCCCCGGCACCACGCCGTTCATGGGGTGGGTCGACACGTCGAGCACGGGCGCGAGGTTCATCGTGACGCCCGCGTCGAGCAGGCTGCGCCCGAGCGCGGCGCCCACGCGCGCGGTGAGCGCGACGTCGTCGATGGCCCCCAGCGTGGTGAACGACGGCAGGCGCACGAGCGGCGGCGAGAGGTGCGAGACCGCGCCGCCCTCCTGGTCGCTCGCGACGATGAGCGGTGGCGCGCCCCCCGGCACCAGGGCGTTGAGCTCGGTCGTGATCGCGCGCAGCGCCGCCAGCGTGGGGGCGTTGTCGCGCGTGAGCATCACCGCCCCGAGGCCCCCCTCGGCGATGCGCCGCGCGGCCCACGGGTTCACGCCGCGGGCGCGCCACCCGATCAGCAGGCAGCGGCCCGCCATGGCGAGGAGCTCGGGCGGCGCCGGGGGCAAGGGGGGCGTCGGGCGGCGCTGGGCGAAGGTCGCGGCGCTGTGGAGGCCCAGGGTCAGCGCGGTCAGCGCGGTGCGTCGGTGCATCGGGTGCTTCGGGGGGCGCCGGCGGACTCGGGCGCCCGCCGGGCAGGAGGACGGGCCTTGCGGCCGGGCGGGCGTGAGGGTACCTGACGGCGACCATGTCGGAGAAGCCCAGCGTGAGTGAAGGTTCGAGCGCGCCGAAGATGCCCGAGACGCCGGAGCTGCCCACGCTGAAGGTGAAGAACCTCGCGATCGGCGGCGCCGTGCTGGTGGGCATCTGGGGTCTGGTGATCGCGAGCGGGTCGAAGCCCGCGATGGGCGTGATGGCGGCGCTCACCGTGGCGCTGGCGGTCGGGGCGGCCTGGGTGTGGCGCTTCATCCAGAAGCAGCAGGCGCTGATGAAGCTCGCCCAGCGGGGCACCTCGGGCCCCGAGGGGCGCGAGGCGGCGCTCAAGGAGCTCGCGGCCGCCGGCGACAAGGACGTCATGAACGTCGTGCTGCGCGCGCAGCTCGAGGCGCAGACCGACCCCGACCAGGCGCTGGCCACGCTCGACAAGATCGACATGAAGAAGGTCCCCGCGCTGGCGCTCGACCAGGTGCGCGGGCTGAAGGCGCAGCTGCTGCTGCTCAACGGCCGGCTCGAGGACGCCTCGCAGGTCTGCCAGGACATCCAGCCGAGCAAGACGCAGGAGGTCTCCGCGCGGGGGATGCTGGCCGCCACCGTGGCCGAGACCTGGGCCCGCACGGGGCGCGCGAAGGAGGCCCGCGAGCTGCTCGCGACGATCTCGCCCGACGACGCGGCCTACGCGCAGTCGCGGATTCCGCTGCTGTTCGCGCGCATCTTCGCGAACTTCGCCGAGACCAAGAACGGCCTCGTGAAGAAGGACCTCACGGCCATCGCGAAGGAGAACGTCAACCTGCTGGGCCGCTTCCTCGACCCGCGCTTCAAGACGGCCCCCGAGCTCGCGCGCATGGCCCAGGAGATCGCGATGGCCGACCCCGAGACGCAGAAGATGATGCGCAAGATGGGCGGCGGAAACACCGGCCGGCCGGGCGCGGCGATCCGCCCCACGCGGCGCTAGGAGAATCCCTCCGCGGGGGGCTTGCGGCTGGGCCCGAGTGGCGTTTTGATCCGCGGCGTCGGGTCACCGCTGGCGGGCTATCGGTGACCTTCGACCTGCACTTTCACAGCCTGCACGAGAGACCATCATGGCCGAAACCGTACATCTCTATCTCAAGGCGAGCGGCGCGGACATCAAGGGCGAGAGCACCCAGACCAGCCTCGGTCGCGAGGGCTCGATCGAGTGCGTCTACTACGAGCAGGCCGTGAAGACGGCGCGCGAGTCCGGCTCGGGCATGGCGACGGGCCGCCGCCAGTACGAGCCGCTGCTCGTCCGCAAGCGCATCGACAAGAGCTCGCCCCTCATCGCCAAGGCGCTCGTCGAGAACAAGGTCATCGAGGGCGTGTTCAAGTTCTTCCGCCCCAACCCCACGGGCGACGGCACGACCGAGCAGTTCTACACGGTCTCCATCAAGCAGGGCCGCGTGGCCTCGCAGAAGCAGATCGTCCCCGACACCATCGTGCCGGCCACCTCGACCGAGCCCCCCCTGGAAGAGGTCACCTTCGTGTTCCACACCATCTCGTGGACGTACACGAACGGCGGCGTCACGCACGAAGACACCTGGGATCAGAACCGCTGATCGCGGCCTGACGCCCACCGCCCCGCCGACCGTTCAGCACCGCCCCTCCAGGAAGTTTCGCACCAGCGCGTCGCCCTCCCGGGTGAGCACCGACTCGGGGTGAAACTGCACCCCCACCACCGGGCGCTCGCGGTGCCGCAGCGCCATGACCAGCCCGTCGTCGGTGTCCGCGCAGACCTCCAGGCACTCCGGCACCGTGGCGCGCGCCACGACCAGCGAGTGGTACCGCGCCGCCACCAGCGGGTTACCCACCCCCGTAAACACCCCCCGCCCGTCGTGGCGCACCGCCCACGCGCGGCCGTGCACCGGCTCCGGGGCCCGCTCGACGCGCGCGCCCCACGCCGCCCCGATGCACTGGTGCCCGAGGCACACCCCCAGCACCGGCGCCCGGCCCGCGGTGATCATCGCCGCGCTCACGCCCGCCCGCGTCGGGTCGCCCGGACCCGGCGAGATCACCACGTGCGAGGGCGACCACGACCACAGCTCGTCGGCGGGGTGCGCGTCGTTGCGCACCACCCGCACCTCGGCGCCGGCGCCCGCGACGCGCCCGACGAGCTGCGCCAGGTTGAAGGTGAACGAGTCGTAGTTGTCGACGACGAGAATCACCGCGCGGGCCGCGGGTCGAGGCCCAGCGACTCGCGCACCTCGGCGACGATCATCGCGGCGAGGAGGGCGTACTGCTCCGCGCCCTCGGCGGCGCTGCCGAGGGCGGGCGAGCCGAAGTACCCGCGCTCACTGCCCATCGCCTTGAAGGTGACCTTGCCCTCGCGGATGGCCTTCGACAGCGAGATGGGCACCGGCGCCAGCGTCGCGCGCACGTCGTCGCGCACCAGCTCGGGGCGCGCGGCCAGCACCAGCGAGGTCTCGTAGCTCCCGGCGTGGCAGTCGCCGCGGCGAAACTCCTCGCTCAGCGTGCGCCCCCAGCGCTTCGTGAGCTGGTTCGCGAAGACCGCGCCGGGCACCGCGGCGACGGCCGCGGCGAGGGCCTCGACGTGCTCGGGCTCGAGGTGGTTGTTGACCACCGCGACGCGCGCGAAGCCCGCCGCGACGTAGGCCGCGCAGAGCTCGCGCACCACGGCGCGCGTGGTCTCGGCCGTGAGCGAGATGGCGCCCGCGAACTCGGCCGCGTAGCGCGTCACGCCGTACGGGAGCGTCGGGCACACCACCGCGGTGACGCCCGAGGCGCGCAGGGCGCGGGCGGCCACGAGGCAGGCGTGCTCGGAGAGCAGCGCGTCGGTGAGCAGCGGCAGGTGCGGCCCGTGCGGCTCGGTGCTGCCCACCGGGAGCAGCGCCACGGGGTGGGGCTCGCGCAGGAGGGCTTCGACGTCGGTGGTGGCGAGCTCGGCGAGGCGCAGGGTGCTCATCGCGCCCGACTGTAGAACCCAACGGGCGCGCGGGTGGAGGCCCGATCGCGCTGTGCCGGCCTGTGCCGCGGGCGACGGAGGGTGTGGCGATCGGGAGGCGGTGTCACGGCGGGGACTGCGGAAAGGCCCGCGAGGCACGCGGGATGCTGTGTGAGCACCGGGAGACTTACGACCATGCGAACGAAGTGGTGGATGGGTGTGACGCTGGGGGTGGCCGCGGGCCTCGGGGCGGCCGACGCGGTGGCGTGCGGGGGGTGCTTCGGGCCGCCGCCGCCGACGCCGCGCGATGTGCAGGTGGTCACCGACCACCGGATGGTGCTCGCGCTGTCGTCGACGCAGACCACGCTGTGGGACCAGTTCCAGTACAGCGGGCGGCCGGCGGAGTTCAGCTGGATCCTGCCGATCCGCTACACGCCGGGGCTGCGGGTGGCGATCGCCGACGACGGCTTCCTCTCGTACGTGAACGCCGTCACGGCGCCGCGGCTGCTGCCGCCGCCCTTCCCGTGGGTGCCCTGTCCGTTTCCGCCGAACGCGGGCGGCTCCTTCGACGCCTCGGCCGCCTCCGACGCGGGCGCCCCGCGCGACACCGGCGTCACCGTGCTGCGCATGGAGGTCGTCGGCCCCTACTCCGTGTCGGTCATCCGCGGCACCGACCCGATGGCCATCCGCGACTGGCTCCGCACCAACGGCTACACGGTGCCGAGCGAGCTCGGGCCCGTGATCGACTTCTACACCGCGATGAACATGGACTACATCGCGCTGCGCCTGCGGCCCGACCCGGAGGGCCTCGTGCCGCGCATGCAGCCGGTGCGGGTCACCATGGAGGGCTACGTCCCGCGCCTGCCGCTGCGCATGATCGCCGCGGGCGTCGCCGACAAGGTCGGGCTCTCGCTGGTGGTCTTCGGCAACAGCCGCATCGAGGCGAGCAACTTCCCCAACGGCGAGCTCTCCGACGCGAGCTTCACCTGGGACTGGGCCGGCCGGCAGAACGCCGCGCTCGACTACCTCGACGCCTTCAACGCGCTCAACCTCGCCAACGGGCGGCGCCTGTGGCTCTCCGAGGTCGCGGGCCGCGTCAACGTCGGGAGCTGGTTCATCCCGCGCTCGTCGCCGCCGCCCGCCGCCGACGCGAGCGTCGAGACCACGCCCACCGACCCGATGGACGACCTCCGCGTGATCACCTCGGCGCTCTCGGCGAACCCCTACGTGACGCGCCTCCGCGCCGACCTCCCGGCGGTCATGCTCGACCGCGACCTCGAGCTCGCCGCGAGCGACCGCGGCGACCGCGCGGCGCTCTACAACTACGCGCGGCAGGCCAACGTCCCGCCGCGCCCGGTGTGCCTCGGTCCGGGCGACGGCGGCTTCATCGGCAACGACGTTCCGGTGGTGGCGGCGGGCGACGCCGGCGCGGCCTCGCTCGACGGCGGCACCCCCGCCGCCGACGACGCGGGCACCGGGCTCGTCGCCGCGACC
>JAQBQI010000179.1 GCA_028287085.1 Myxococcaceae bacterium | reverse complement strand
GTACGCGGGGGCGAAGGGCGAGCCCTGCGCGAGCGGGCCGAAGGGGTTGGCCGCGGGCGGCGGGCCCATCGCGGCCTGCGGCGCCTGCATGCCCGGTCCGCCGAACGCGCCGAAGGGGTTCGCGCTCGGGGCGTCGGCGATCATCGTCGACTCGCCGGGCGGCTGGGCGAACATCGGCGCGCCGCCGTGCTGGGGGAGCCCCGTCGGCGCGATGGTGGCGGCGCGCATCGGCGAGCTCGGGGGAGGGGAGGGCGACGGCTCGGGCAGCGTGCCGAGGCGACGCCCGGCGGCGGGCAGGTACGCGGGCGACTCGTTGGGCGACGACTGCGGGGCGCGGACGACGGTCTTGCCCTCCTCCTCGTCGTCATCGAAGGCGGGCAGCATCACCGGGCTCGGCGCCGGATCGTGCCCGTTGCGCGTGACGACGCCGGAGGGGGTCGCGGTGGGGAGCTGGCCGTCGAAGCGCGGCGCCTCGCACATGATCGTGGAGTTCACCTCCATGACCTCCTCGAGGGGGGCGGAGCTCACCGAGACCGGCGAGCTCACCGCGGAGAGGAGCGCGTCGCGCATCTCGATCGCGGTCTGGAAGCGCCGCGCGGAGTCCTTCTGGAGGGCCTTCGCGACGAAGGCCTCGAGCGCGGGGGGAAACTCCACGCCCGACGCCTGCACCAGCGTCAGGGCGGGCTTCTCGAGCACGGCCTGGAGCAGCTGCACGGTGTCGTCGGCGTCGATGGGGCGCTTCGCCGTGAGCATCAGGAAGAGCGAGACGCCGGCGGCGTAGAGGTCGATGCGCGGGTCGTTGCCCTTGACGGTTCCGCGGATCTGCTCGGGCGCCATGTACGCGAGGGTGCCGAGCGTCTGGCCCGCCCGCGTGAGCTCCTGCGACGACGCCTCGGCCAGCTTCGAGATGCCGAAGTCGAGGACCTTCAGCTTCTCGGCGCCGGCCGGCATGCGCTCGATGAAGAGGTTGGCGGGCTTCAGGTCGCGGTGGATGACGCCGCACTCGTGCGCGGCGGCGAGCCCCTCGCAGAGGTGCCGGCCGAGGTGCCCGATGCGCGGGATGGGGAGGCGGCCGTTGCGCAGCGCCTGCTGGACGGTCTGGCCCTCGAGGTACTCCATCACCAGCACGAGCGTGCCGCTCTCGTCGGTGCCGAGGTCGTAGATCGCGACCACGTGGTCGCTGCGGATGCGACCCGCCGCGCGGGCCTCGCGGCGGAAGCGCTCGACGTAGCTCGGGTCGCTCGAGATCTCCGGGTCGAGGATCTTCAGCGCGACGAGCCGCTCGGTCTCCTGGTTGCGCGCCAGGTAGACGGTGGCCATGCCGCCCCGCCCGATGACCTTTTGGATGGTGTACCGACCCAGGACGACCGAGCCCGGCGACAGCGATCGGGCAGGCCCCGAAGCGATCGACGAGACCGGTGGTTGGGGCGGGGCACCCATCGGCTCGACGCCGGGCGCACGAAGGATCGTTGAGCGAGGCTTATAGGGGTTCGCCGTCACATGCGGAGACTACCACCGACCCCGGACCAGCGGCCACAACCCCCGGCGGTGGGATTCACGTCTCGTCGACGATCATGATCGTGCGACGCACCGTGGCGGAAGAGCCCGACCCCGTCGGGGAGACGACGGCCTCGAGCACGAAGCGCCGCCCGACGACCTCGGCGGGGGCGCGGATGGCGACGAGGATCACCAGCAGCGCGCTGCTGGACTCCCACCCCTGCGACGTGCGCAGCAGGCCGCGGCCCTCGAGCAGCCGGATGCGGTCGGTGGGGTCGTTGAGGGGGGCGCCGCCGTCGGCGGGCGTGACGCGGAAGGTGACTTGCACGTCGGCGCCGAGGCCCTGCTCGCGGATGCGCGCGAAGAGGTGGTAGCCGCCCTGGGGGCCGTGGATGAGCTCGATCGGCGCGCCGTCGGCCAGCGCCTCCCACGACGACTGGCCGGTGGCGAGGTCGAGCGTGGGGTCGACGATGATCGCGCCGTCGAAGCGGGGCGCATCGACCGCGGCGTCGGGGCTCGGCGGTGGCGCGTCGCTGCACCCGGAGCCGGCGCCGAGCAGCAACGAGACGAGCCACGGAAGAAGGCGTCGACGCGCGGGGTTCACAGGGCCCGGACGCTACCATGGCGCGCCTCCGCGGCGGGTCGGTGCGAGGTTGACCCCGCCGCGGGGCGCGTGTTAGCAGCGCGCTCCGCCCTGCGCCGACCCGGGAAGATGGTCTTCGCGCGCGGTCCGACGAACGCAGTCGCGACCCGCAATCCAAGGGCTCCGAAAGAGTGACCCGATGACACCCACGGCGATCGACTCCCTGGTCTTCTACGCAGCGCGCGGCGCGAACGCGCTGCTGGCCTTTCAGCCGACCATGACGCCCGGCGGCGGCGCGAGCCACGCGGCGCCCGCGGCCGGCGGCGGGCCGGGCGGCGGCCTGATGAACTTCATCATGCTGCCCGCGATCTTCCTGTTCGTGTGGTTCTTCATGCTGCGCCCGATGCGGCAGCAGCAGAAGGATCAGGAGTCGCTCCAGAAGGGGCTCCGCAAGGGCGACCGCGTGGTCACCAACGGCGGAATGATCGGCACCGTGCACGAGGTCTTCGAGAAGGAGATCGTGATCGAGCTGGCCGACAAGGTTCGCGTGAGGTTTCTCCGCGACAGCGTGACCAAGAAGTACGAAACGCAGACCGCGGACGCGAAGCCCGCGGACGCCGAGAAGAAGTGACGCAGCGGAGGCTCGAGCGATGAACCGCGGTTGGTACTGGCGACTGGGGACGGTGCTGTTCGTGATCGTCGCGGCGTTCGTGGTGCTCTGGCCGAGCATCCCGAAGCTGTCGACGCCGTGGGTGCGGGCGCACATCCCGTTCCGACTCAACGAGGGGCTCGACATCCGCGGGGGCGCCCGCCTCTCGTATGACGTGCAGATCGGGCAGGCGATCGCCGACCGGCGCGCCCGCTCGATGGAGGACTTCCGGGGGCAGCTCGCGAGCGACTTCGGCATCCACCACGGGGAGGGGCGGCTCACGCCCGACGAGATCACCCGGCTCGCCGAGCGGGTCACGGTCTCGGCGGGCTCGACCAACCGCGAGTTCACGGCGCGCCTGCGCAACGCGGCCGACGTCGCGCGCGTGACCGACCGGATGATCACCAGCCGCGGCCTGCGCCGCCTCGGCACGAGCGGCACCACCATCACGCTCGGGCTCGACCCGCGCGAGGTGACGGCCCTCGAAGACAGCGCGGTGCAGCAGGCGATCCAGACGATCACCAACCGCATCGACGAGCTCGCCGTGAAGGAGACCTCGATCACCGCGCGCGGCGAGACCATCGTCGTCGAGGTGCCGGGGCAGGACCAGGCGTACTTCCAGCAGATCCGGGACATCATCCGGCGCACGGCGCGGCTGGAGTTCAAGATCCTCGACGACGAGAGCCCGGCCCTCGGGGCCATCATCGACGGCCAGGCCATCCCGGGCGTGACCGCGCCGGAGGGCGCGCCCGCTCCGACGGCGCACCCGCTCCCGGCGGGCATCACGCGCGAGTCCGAGCCGGCCAAGGCGGGCCCCGGGCGCAACGTGATGTCGACGTACCTCCGCTCGACGGGCCCCAACGCCCGCCAGCAGCTGCAGGAGTACCTCGACTCCATCCGCGCGTTCATCCCCGAGGGGCGCCAGGTGCTCATCGGCAAGGCCGACCGCGCCGAGGGGGCCGCGGCCACCGCCGAGGTCTGGCGCACGTACACCGTGTACAGCGTCGCCCAGGTCGACGGCTCGATGATCGACGACGCCCGCGTCTCGGTCGACCCGCAGGAGAACCGGCCCTTCGTCTCGCTGAACTTCAACCGCCGCGGCGCCGAGGTCTTCGCGCGCGTGACGGAGGAGAACATCCAGAAGCGCTTCGCGATCGTGCTCGACGACCGGGTCAACTCGGCGCCGGTGATCCAGCAGCGCATCGGCGGCGGCTCGGCGCGCATCACGCTCGGCGGCGACAGCGACTACCGCCTCGTGCTGCGCGAGGCGAACGACCTCGTGGTGGTGCTGCGCGCGGGCGCCCTGCCGGCGCCGCTCTCGGAGGGCAAGCAAGACTACGTCGGCCCGACGCTGGGCAACGACACCATCCGCCACGCGCGCAACGCGATGATGGTGGGCATCGCGCTGGTGCTCCTGTTCATGGCGATCTACTACGGCTGGGCCGGGTGGATCGCGAACGGCGCGGTGCTCGTGAACCTCGCGCTGCAGCTCGCGACGATGGTGCTCTTCGGCGCGACCATCACGCTGCCGGGCCTGGCGGGCCTCGCGCTCACCGTCGGCATGAGCGTCGACAACAACGTGCTGATCAACGAGCGCATCCGCGAGGAGCTGCGGGCGGGCAAGACCCTGCGCGCGGCCGTCGACGCGGGGTACAACCACGCGTTCTCGGCGATCTTCGACGGGCACGTCACGACGCTCATCTCGGGCGTGGTGCTGCTCCAGTACGGCACGGGTCCCGTGAAGGGCTTCGCCGTCACGCTGCTCATCGGCGTCATCGCCAACCTCTTCACGGGCGTCTTCGCGACGCGCGTGGTGTTCGACTGGCTGGTGCGCGGGCTCAAGGTCAAGTCCCTCCTCGGGGCGAAGTAGGAACGTCATGGAGTTCAACCGAAGCCACCGCGTCTATGACTTCATGGCGATCCGGAAGTACTGGATCGCCTTCTCGATCACGCTGACGATCGTCTCGATCATCCTGCTCTTCAAGCCGGGGCCCAAGTACGGCATCGACTTCCTCGGCGGCACCGAGCTTACCGTGCAGTTCGACGGCAACGTCGACGCGGGCCGCGTGCGCGCGGTGCTCGACCGCATGGGGCACGAGAACTCCGAGGTCGTGCCGACGCAGCGCCCGAACGAGTTCATCATCCGCGTGGAGAAGAGCTCGCCGATCACGGCGGCGCGCCGCGAGCAGATCCGCCACGCGGTGGCCGATCGCCTGCCGACCACGACCGGCGGCGGCACGCTGGGCGACTTCCGACTCTCGCCGGGCGGCGACCACCTGGTGGTGCAGCTCAACGACAGCACGCTCACGGCCCAGCAGGTCGCCGAGCTCGTGCGCGGCGCGGGCGCCAACGTGCGCGGCGACGCGGCGCTGCAGATGGGCGCGCTCGACGACCACCGCTGGCAGGTGCCGCTGGTGGGCATCGGCGACGAGATCTTCCGCGGCCTCGTGGCCTCCGACGGCGTCGGCGCCGAGGGGCACCTCAACGCCAGCGTCTGGGTGTCCCCGAAGGCCGGCGCCGAGCTGCGCTACGCCGCGCTGCGGGCGGTGCTCTACTCGATCGTCTTCATCATGATCTACGTGGCCTTCCGCTTCGACCTGCGCTTCGCGCCGGGCGGAATCCTCGCGCTCGTGCACGACTCGGTCGTGACGCTCGGCTTCTTCGTCGTCACCCGGAAGGAGGTCACCATCTCCACGGTGGCCGCGATTCTCACGGTGGTCGGCTACTCGATGAACGACACCATCATCGTCTACGACCGCATCCGGGAGAACCTCGCCAAGAAGCGCAACTCCCGCATGCTCGACATCATCAACCTCTCGGTCAGCGAGATGTTGTCCCGCACCATCCTGACCTCGCTGACGGTGGTGCTCTCGGTGTCGGCCTTCGCGTTCATCGGCACCGGCGTCATCCGCGACTTCGCCTGGGCGATGATCGTCGGCGTGCTCGCCGGCACCTACAGCTCGATCTACGTCGCCGCGCCGTTCACCGAGTGGATCGACTCGCGCTTCTTCCACGACGCGAGCGCCGCGCCCGCGGCGCCGACGACCACGCCCGACGCGACCGCGTCCGGCGCCTGATCCGCCTCCCCCCCTTCCAGCCCCTTCAATAGACCGCCGAGACGATCGCGTGCGCGCCGCTCAGGCTCGCGCGACGCACCGCGGGCCGGGCCGGCAGCGCCGCCGTCTGGCCGCGCCGCACGGTGAGCCCGTCGAGGGTGACCTCGCCGTCGACCACGGTCAGGGCGCGCAGCGAGTCCCAGTCGGGCAGCTCGAGCTCGCCCGTGCCGTGCGCGCGGGCGACGTGCAGGTGCTCGGAGCGGAGCCCCGCGTCGCGGCCGCACAGCTCGACCCAGGTGGCCGCGCCCGCGAGGTCGGGGGCGCCCGCGCGCAGCCGACAGCGCGCGAGGAGCGCGTCGCCCCG
>JAQBQI010000174.1 GCA_028287085.1 Myxococcaceae bacterium | reverse complement strand
AGGGGTCGAGCAGACGTGGCGCTTCGACGCGCGGCCCGCGGGCGACCGCGTGGCGCTGGGGGTCACGCTCGCCGGGCTGAGCCTGGAGGGTGCGGGCGACGAGGGCCTGCGGCTGCGGGCGCCGGGCGGGGCGATGCTGCGCTACTCCCACGCGACGTGGGTGGGCGCGGACGGGGCGCGGACGGCGGTTCCGGCGCGATGGGACGGCGGGCGCGTCGTGCTGGAGGTGCCGGCCGCGGTGGTGGCCCGCACGGCCTTCCCGGCGGTGCTCGACCCGACGGTGTCGATGTCCTTCGCCCTCTCCGAGGGGCAGCCCGACGGGCTGACGGAGTTCGCCATCCCGACGGTGACCCCGGAGGTCGTCCAGGTGGGCGCCGCGACGCTGCTCTTCCACAAGACGCCGGTGTACCGGACGGGCACCGGCCTCCTCGACGTGCGCCTCGTCGACGCGAACGGGGTCTACGTCCCGGGCACCTTCCGCGGGCTGCCCGCGACGGCGCCGATGTTCTACACGCCCGGCGAGCGCGCCGCGTGGGCCGCCTCCTACGGCACCGGGGCGCTGGTGGTCGCCCCCGCCCACGCCGGGCTCGTCGCCCTGCGCGTCGCCCCCGACGGCCGCCCGATCGACGCGGCGCCCATCCCGATCCACACCAATCCGACCGTCCAGACGCCCCCGCTCGTCGGCGGCGTCGCGTGCCTCGGAGCGACCTGCCTCGTCGTCTACAGCCTGACCGACCGCGTGGTCGCGCGGCGGGTGGGCACCGACGGCCGGCTCCTCGACGCGGCGCCCGTCGTCCTCGGCACCACGCCCGGCACCTTCGGCCGTCAGGCGGTGGTCGCGGCGGGCGGTCGCTTCGTCGTCGCGTGGAGCACCACGCTGCCCGGCGCGACCTCCGACATCCGCGTCGGGCGCGTCACGACGGCCGGCGCCGCGCTTGACCCCGAGGGGCGGCCCATCACCACGGCGGGCGCCGCGCGGTCGAACCTCGAGGTCGCCACCGAGGGCACGCGGGTCTTCCTCAAGTGGTACGCGACGGCGTCCGGGGCGCGGCCCACGGCGGTGTACACGCAGCTCTTCGACGCCGACCTGACGGCGCTGACGTCGCTCGGGGTGCACGCCGACCTCCAGGCGGGCTCGTCGGCGTGGTGGGACGGGAGCGAGTACCTCGTCACGAGCCACCAGCGCCTCGCGCGCTTCGACGCCGCGGGGGCGCGCGTCGACCCGACCTTCCGCACGGTGCTCTCGTCCAACGCCACCTTCTGGATCGGGGCCCTCGCCGGCGGCTTCATCATGTACGAGCCGGAGGGCATCTGGCGCTTCAACAACCTGGGCGTGCGGGTGAGCGGGCCGCACCCCTTCGCGCGCGGGCACCTCGACGCCTCGACGCCCGCGGCGGACTTCGAGGGCGGCCGGTTCCTGGCCGGGTGGCTCGCGAACGCGGGCGTCTCGATGGTGCGCCTGGACGCGGCGGGCACGCGCTACGACGCGCCCAACGTCCGCTTCAGCTTCTCCCAGTTCGACTCCGGCTTGCTGATGCTCGGCCTGAACGGCACCACGGCGGAGGTCTTCCAGGGCCGCCAGCGCGTGTCCCTCGACCTGCCGACGCGCACCGCGGGGCCGGTCACCACGGTCTTCCCCGCGCCCACGGCGCTCGTCCGGGGCGGCGCGCAGCGCGTCGCGATCGCGGGCGGCTGCGCGCGGCGGCTCGGCGCGAACTGGCAGCCGCTCGACCCGGAGCCGGTGTGCTTCGCGCCCGCGAACAACCTCACGGGCGCCTTCGACGGGACCAGCTTCCGCTTCGTCTACACCGTGCCGCCCGCGACCTACACCCGGCGCATGAACCAGGACGGCGACCTCGTGGAGTTCGCCCCCCTCGCGCTCCCGGCCCTCGGCAACGTGGGCCCCGCGGCGAGGCTCGCGTTCGGCGCGGGCACGCACCTCCTCGTGTGGCAGGCGAACCCGCCCGCGGGCGGGGTCGGCCCCATCACCGCGGCGCGCATCGCGCTCGACGGGACGGCCGGCGCCCCGTTCACGGTGGCGCCCGCCAACCTCGTGGTCGCGACGCAGCCGGCGCTCGTCTTCGACGGCGTGAACTTCGTCGTCGCGTGGAGCGGCGGGGCCGGCGCCCTGCACGCGAAGCGCGTCTCCCCGGCGGGCGCGGTGCTCGACGCGGCGCCGTACGTCTTCAACGACAACCAGGGCCCGCCGCCGGTGATGGGGGGCCTGGCCTTCGCGATGGCGTCCGACCAGCGGGGCTCGACGCTGCTCGTCTACAACGCCCTCGACCTGGAGGTCGCGGGCGACCGTATCCGCGGGGCCTTCCTGCGCGAGGACGGCGTGGTGGTGCCGGACGCGGGGGTGGTTCCGCTCGACGTGTCCGCGGCCGTCGACGTGGGCGTGGCGCCGGTGGACGTGCCGGCGGTCGTGGACGCGGGCGCGGCGATGGACGTTCCGCGGGACGCGCCGGTGGCCGTGGACGCGGGCGCCGTCGACGTGCCGGTG